>NZ_SMTB01000100.1:0-8034 GCF_006864105.1 Acinetobacter sp. RF14B
TCTTGAGTAAGATGAGTATAGTTCATGATGCAACTTTGACTTTGGTCGGTCGGAAGCAAAATGCTAGCTCATCTTGCTTCCTTCCAATAATTTAATCTCTGTTGCACTTCATTTGAGAATCCAAGTATTTAATTCAAAAGTCGGATATGGATAATGATGGCATTTTTATAATGAAATGACATGTCGATGTTAAATGCCTATATACAGGGGCTAGCCATTGGTTTTAGCCTGATTATTGCCATTGGTGCGCAGAACGCTTTTGTGTTGAAACAAGGATTGAAACAGTAGCATATCTTTGCCATTTGTCTCTGCTGTGCATTATCAGATGCCATCCTGATTTCAGCTGGAGTTTTAGTTTTCTCACAGCTGATGCTGTTATATCCGCATTGGCTGAACATTGCCAAGTATTTGGGTGCGACGTTCTTGTTGATCTATGGTGCACAACATTTTTATCAGACCTGGAAAAGTGAGCAGCGCTTAATATCAGACCAAGATGCAGAGCCTGTCTTATATAAAGTCCTATGCATCTGTCTAATACTGACCTGGCTGAATCCGCATGTCTACCTAGATACTGTGATATTAATGGGGTCTATCTCCACCCAATATGCAAATGCACAACTTTATTTTGCTCTGGGAGGAATCACTGCCTCCTTCGTATTCTTTTTTAGCCTGGGCTATGCGGCATGTTATTTGCAACCGGCTTTTCATCGCCCTCAAGCCTGGAAGATACTGGATATACTGATCGGCTGCGTGATGTGGTCAATTGCGATTTCTTTATTAAATAAAGTCTATTGGGAGCATGAATCTAAGAAAAAGACATGAAGAGAAACTTCATGCCTTTTTAGGGGAGGAGAGCAAGTTAAGCCGCTTGAAGGGCTTTTAAATCCTCTAGCACCTGCTCAGCATGACCTGCAGCTTTCACTTTGCGGTATTCTTTAAGCAATATGCCGTTATGGAAAATAAAAGTTGAGCGTTCAATACCCATAACTTTTTTGCCATACATATTTTTTTCTTTGATCACATCAAAGTGATTACATAACACTTCTTCTTTATCGCTAATCAGATTAATCGTCAGATTTTGCTTTTCAGTAAAGTTTTGATGGGCTTTAACCGAATCACGTGAAATACCAATAATTGTGGTATTTAAAGCATCAAACTGATCTTTTAGGCATGAAAAATTGACCGCTTGAGTGGTACAGCCGGGGGTAGAATCTTTGGGATAAAAATAAATCACCAGCCATGGTGTATCCAGTTGAGCTAAATTGATTTCACCTGTCGTTGCAGGAAAATTCTGGTCAAGTAAACTGATCTCAGACATGACTACTCCAATTTCTATAGATTTTTCAAAAAAATAAGCCACATATTGTGGCTTATTCTAGCAAATAATCTGGACGGATTATTTCTTTGCTGCCTGAGCAGATTTCATCGCTTCTTCAGTTAAATTTTTCAATTTACCAGTCAGCTGCGGACCGAAACATGCTTGCAGATCTTTATTCTGTTTTTGTACAAACGCTAAAGTACCCGGGCTTTTTTTCTGGTTAATCGTACTTTGGATTTCCCATTTTTGAGCATTGGTCAGCTTGCCGTCTGCTTCTACAGCACAGCTACAATACTTGCTCACTTCAGCAGCAGTCAGTTTTTTGCCTTTAGCAGTTTCATCTTTACAAACATTGATCAATGCAGCTTTAACATTGGTGCTTTTATAAGCTTGTTGTAATTTGTCTTCAGCTGCATGAGTTGCCGTTGTAAACATTGCCGCAGCTGAAACGATCGCTGAAAGAACGATACTTGATTTTAACATTTTCATATATTCTACCTTGTCTTTACGGTATATAACGTGTCGGGTCTTCAACACCTGCGTCTGCAAAACCTTGTTTGCGTAAACGACAACTGTCGCATTTTCCACAGGCACGTCCTAGGTCATCTGCCTGGTAGCAAGATACCGTTTGACTGTAGTCTACGCCATGTTCCAGACCTAAGCGAATAATATTTGCTTTGGATAAATGTAACAAAGGTGTTTCAAATTTGAGCGCCTGACCTTCAATACCGACTTTGGTGGCAAGGCGAGCCATGTTGGCAAAAGCTTCAATAAACTCTTGGCGGCAGTCTGGATAGCCCGAATAATCCACTGCATTAATTCCGATTACGATGGCCTCAGCGTGTAAGACTTCTGCCGCTGCCAGGGCATAAGAGAGGAAGATGGTGTTGCGTGCAGGTACATAGGTAATAGGAATACCTTCCTGTTCCTGATCCGGGATCTCAAGGCTAGGATCAGTCAGGGCTGAGCCACCCAGGTTACCTAAATCAATATTAATTACACGGTGTTCTATACCTGCACGTTTTGCCAAGGCACGTGCTGCGTCCAGCTCGGTGGTAGAGCGCTGACCGTACATAAAGCTTAGCGCAATACATTCATACCGTGCCTGCGCCCAAGCCAGACAGGTTGTTGAGTCTAATCCGCCAGATAACAATACAATGGCACGAGGGCGCATAACTGATACTCCAAAAATAACTTTATAAAAAATTAACGACCTGTTTCATCGTTCCATAACAACTTGTGAAGTTGCAGCTGGAAACGAACCGGGAGATGGTCTTCCAAAATCCATTGGGCTAAATCACGTGCCAGTGCTGGCAAGTGTACCGAACCTTTTTCAATCGCAAATGCGGGCGAAAACCAAACTGTACTGACTTTCTGCTCCAGTTGATAGAGCTCTACCTGCTGTTTTGACCATTCATAGTCTTCACGGTTACAAATGACGAACTTGATCTGATCACGCGGGCTTAAATGGTCCAGATTAGAAAGCAGATTTCGTGAAACTTCACCTGAAGTTGGGGTCTTTAAGTCTAAAATTTTAGATACACGCGGGTCTACCTTTGACACATCGAGTGCACCGCTGGTTTCAAGCGAGACTTCACAGCCCAAATCTGCCAGACGTTGCATCAAGGGCAGGGCATTGGGCTGCGCTAAGGGTTCACCACCTGTTACACAAATATAAGGGGTTTTAAAAGCGAGTGCAGTCTGAATAATATCATCCAGAGCTTGACGTTCACCGCCTTCAAAAGAATAGGTGGTATCGCAGTAGGTACAGCGCAACGGACAGCCGGTTAAACGAATAAATACCGTTGGCAGTCCAGCCGCATTGGCTTCACCTTGTAATGAATAAAAGATCTCCGTAATGCGTAAACCCGCAGACGGATCAGAAACAGGAATAGCAGAAGATCGAAGCATATTCATAACACTATTAACCACTGAAAAAATAATTAGGTATAAAAATAAAAATCCCTACGATCATTGCTAACCGTAGAGACGAGGAGCGGTTGAGGCCCCGACGAACAATAAATGTTCCGCAGCAGATTACATCTTAATCTTCACGAAGTAGGTCATTTAGGCTGGTTTTAGCCCGAGTTTTGGCATCTACTTTTTTCACGATGATTGCAGCATACAGGCTGTATGTACCACATTTAGAAGGAAGGCTGCCCGATACTACGACAGAACCTGCAGGAACCCGACCATAGTAAATTTCGCCAGTTGCACGGTCATAAATTTTGGTAGACTGACCAATAAATACGCCCATGGAAATAACGGAACCTTCTTCTACAATCACACCTTCTACAATTTCAGAACGCGCACCGATGAAGCAGTTATCTTCAATAATAGTTGGGCCTGCCTGAAGTGGTTCAAGTACCCCCCCAATGCCTACCCCACCTGACAGGTGAACATTCTTACCAATTTGTGCGCATGAGCCGACGGTAGCCCACGTGTCCACCATGGTGCCTTCATCAACATAAGCACCAATGTTCACATAAGAAGGCATCAATACCACATTTTTTGCCTGATAAGAACCCTTACGCGCTACAGCAGGAGGAACGACGCGCACACCCGCTGCTTTAAACTGCTCTTCGGTCCAGCCGGTAAATTTGGTATCTACCTTGTCATAGAAACGAAGGTCACCAGCTTCCAGCGGTTGATTGTCGTTTAATTTAAATGATAACAAGACTGCTTTTTTTATCCATTGATGAACTATCCATTCACCATTGATTCTTTCTGCGACCCGTAAAGTACCATTGTCCAGACCAGCAATTACGTCCTCTACTGCTTGACGGACTTCAGTAGGACAATCTGCTGCGCTAAACTTTGCACGGCCTTCAAACGCTTGCTCAATGATTGTTGAAAGCTGAAGCATGAGTTTCCTTCCGAAAAAAATTTCTAATATTTTACACTATATTTTTGGGAAAAAAGTAAAAACTCGGCAAGGTGATGGCTAATTTAAAAAGTAAAGTGATAAGTATAATTTCTTTATTTTTAATGTGTACAAACATTGTTTAAAAAACACTTACCATTCAACAAGAAAAACTAATTTGTATCAAAAAACAACAAAAGCTAAGCAAAACTTGCATAAAAAATATTCATTAACTCCTTTATATTGAGCTCATCACATAACTAATGATCAAAAAAAAGTTCTTTTAAGGAGAGAAATAATGAAATCTTTATATCAAGCTTTAGCTGTATCCGTTTTAGCGGTAGCGGCAGGCTCTACAATGGCGGCTGATGAAACAGTTGTGACAGATGAGGGTGTGGCATCTTTTTCTTTCTTTAAACCTGCTTCTGTTCGTGCTGAAGTTGGAACGACCGGTTATGGTGGCGCACTTTCATGGAGTGTGAACCCGTATGTAGGTGTAACCTTAGGTTATAACGGCGGTGATATTTCCTGGTCTGATGACTTGTCAATCAATGGCACGAAATACGATCTGGATATGGACAATAACCTGACCTATTTAAATGCCGAAATCCGTCCTTGGGCCAACTGGTTTTATATGGCCGCGGGTGTAGGTTATATTGATAATGATTATGGCTTGGAAAGTCGTACAGGAGCTAATGGGGTTATTACTGTTGATGGTAACCGTTATCAAACTGTAGGTGGAACTACTGGTCGTGTAACTGGTGATCTATCATATAAAAATAATCTTGCACCATATGTAGGTATTGGTTTCTCACCAGCAATTACCAACCGTTGGGGCGTATTCGGTGAAATTGGTGCCTACTATAATGGCAATCCAAATGTTAATTTAACTTCAACTGGTAACTTTGAAGCACTTGATCCAAACGCACCAGATTTTGATACAGCGTTAAGAAATGAAGAGCGTGAAATTCGTAATGACAACGAATATGAATGGCTACCGGTTGCCAAACTGGGTGTAAGCTTCCGTTTCTAAACATTCATCTCAGCAATAAAAAAACAGGCTACGGCCTGTTTTTTTATTTATCATCTTGTTGATAAAACTGAGTATCTATTCCCGGGATGAAGTCATAGAGTCATGGCAGCCTTTTCAGGTGAGTTTGAAGGGGAGACTGTGATAGGTCAGAATCCTTGAAGGATACCAAATGGCTTGATGGCCGGTTTTTATACTAAGGTCGGGCTTGGTAGTGTTGTGGCTTAAACCTACTATAGTTAAAACCTAGAGATCCAATAATCTAAAGAAAACAACGACAAATCAAGATAAATCAAAGGAAGAGAGCATTCATGAGTTTTGCAGCCCAGATCAAGATTCCCGCCACTTATATGCGTGGAGGTACGAGTAAAGGCGTATTTTTTAAGCTGGATGACTTGCCGCCTGCTGCCCGGCAGCCGGGCCGAATTCGTGACCAGCTCCTGCTACGTATCATTGGCAGTCCTGATCCCTATGGCAAACAAATTGATGGAATGGGGGGAGCAAGTTCAAGTACCAGTAAAACTGTGATTCTGTCCAAAAGCCAGCAAGAACATCATGATGTAGATTATCTGTTTGGACAGGTGTCGATTGATCGACCTTTTGTTGACTGGAGTGGCAATTGTGGCAATCTGACCGCAGCAGTAGGTGCATTTGCGATTTCCAATGATCTGGTGGATCAGGCACGTATCCCGGAAAATGGAATATGTACAGTCCGAATCTGGCAAAAGAATATCCAGAAAACAATTATTGCACATGTGCCCATGCAGAATGGCCAAGTGCAGGAATTGGGTGATTTCGAACTGGATGGAGTTACTTTCCCGGCGGCTGAGGTGCAGATTGAGTTTCTGGACCCGGCGGATGACAATGCCGAAGGTGGCTCAATGTTTCCGACAGGGCACCTGACCGAAACGCTGCACGTGCCGAATATTGGCAGCTTTGAAGTCACCATGATTAATGCCGGTATTCCAACCGTATTTTTAAAGGCTGAAGATCTGGACTATAACGGCACCGAGTTACAGGAGCATATTAATAATGATGCCGCTGCACTGGCAAAGTTTGAAACTATTCGTGCTTATGCTGCCAAGCAGATGGGACTGATTCAGGATATTAGTGAAGCTGCAACCCGTCAACACACACCGAAAATTGCTTTTGTTGCAGCACCAAAGACTTATATTTCTTCAAGCGGTAAAGAAGTCACCGAAGCGGATAGCGATATTCTGGTACGCGCCTTATCTATGGGGAAACTACACCATGCCATGATGGGTACAGCTGCGGTCGCAATTGCAACGGCTGCTGCAATTCCGGGGACATTACTACACCAGGTTGCCGGTGGGGGAGAGCGGGAATCGATTCGCTTTGGCCATCCTTCAGGAACTTTAAGAGTCGGCGCACAAGCAGTTCAGGAAAATGGTGAATGGAAGGTAAAAAAGGCCATCATGAGCCGCAGTGCGCGTGTGCTGATGGAAGGCTGGGTGCGGGTGCCTGAAGATGTTTTATCTTAATGCTTTTTTTAAATCGCCTAAGTAAGCCTCTGGCCCTGCGTCGGGTTTTTATGGGGCAGAAGAAGTGCTTTCCTGGATTTATCTTGTATTAATCCAGGAATTACAGAACAACAGGTCGATTTAAAGCTGAAAATTCAAAGTAATTCTAGGTACAATGCCTGCTAAGCACACAGGCGTTTAGCCGCTTGTCATTCTATTTTTCTGGACTACGTATTCGAGGCGAATGTGTCATCTATTACTGACGTATCAACCCATGCATTAACTCAAGCACAACAACGGATTCACCACGACTTACTGGCCGCTTTAGAGGCTTTTGCCATTCCTGAGCCGCTAAAGTCGGCAGTCCATCATGCCGTGATGCTTGGCGGCAAGCGGGTACGTCCAGCACTGTGTTATGCCACCGCCTCCCTAAAGCCCAACCAGAATACTGCCGCGGTACGCCGTGCGGCTGTTGCGATTGAATTTATTCATTGTTATTCACTGGCCCATGATGACCTGCCATGTATGGATAATGACCTGTTACGCCGTGGGCAGCCGACTTGTCATGTGGCCTATGGTGAAGATACAGCGCTGTTGGCCGGAGATATTCTGCAGTCCATGGCTTTTGAAATTCTGGGTAGCCGTCTGTTTGATCAGGGACCGGCTGTCGAGTCGTCGATTGTCTTGAAGCAGATGCAGATTTTAGCAACGGCCTCTTCAAAAATGGTCAATGGTCAGGTGCTTGATTTACAGTCTGAAGGCAAGAAAATTGATCAAGAGGCTTTAGAAACCATTCACCGTAATAAAACCGGTGCTTTAATCAGCGCAGCAATTATGATGGCGGCAGTGACAATCTTTGAAGGAACCGATCTGGCGATTCCTAAACTGCGTGAATTTGGACAGGTCATTGGTTTGGCCTTCCAGGTGCAGGACGATATTCTGGATATTATTTCCGACACGGAAGTGTTGGGTAAAACCGCAGGCAAGGATGAACAGGTTGAGAAATCGACGTATCCGGCCCTAATGGGTTTGGAGCAGGCCAAAATTTATGCCCAGCAATTACATGATCAGGCATTGACTGCTTTGGCTCATTTTGAAGGGGAGGCTGAGGAGCTGATGCACATTACCCAGTTCCTGCTCCATCGTAAAAGCTAGTTGGAAAAATTGTGCCAAGACAGATGAAAACCCATCTATAAAAAAAAGAGGACTTAACGTCATTGCTGTCCCACAATTTTTCACAAGAGGAAGCTCATTTGAGCTTCCTCTTGTTTTATGGGTATTTTATCGGGTGAAAATAAAGCTTTTAAAGTTCTTCTTTCAAACAAATTCACTTGAATTATTC
>NZ_SMTB01000101.1:0-7963 GCF_006864105.1 Acinetobacter sp. RF14B
CACCAGCGCCTGATGTTCCCACAACCAGGCACTTTTCAGCTGATAATGCTCAAAGGCTTTCAGGCTGGTGACCAGCAGGCCTGCTTCGCCAGATGGACGTAAACGGGTATCGACTTCATAGACGCGGCCATCCAAGGTCTGTGTCGTCATCAATGACATAAACTTTTGCGCTACACGCATCGCAAATTTAAAACCACTGATTGGTTTTAGCCCGTTGGTATCAGCCTGTTCATCCATATAGTGAATAAACACCAGATCCAGATCCGAGCCATAACCGAGTTCAATCCCGCCGACCTTACCATAACCAATCACGGTAAAAGCCATATGATCTAAGGTACAACGCTGGCCTTCCGCATCTAGCGGGAAACCATGTTTTTTCACGGTAATCTGATAGGCCAGCTGTAAGGCAGCATTCACCGATACTTCCGCAATATCCGTGAGGGCATCGGAGACTTTCATCAGTGGACTTTCCGCCAATACATCACTGGCGGCCACCGCTAGTACATTGGATTTTTTAAACAGGCGCAGTACACGCATCTGGTCTTCAATCTGGTCCAATTCAATACGCAGCAATTGCTGGCGTAAAGAATCCTCCAGATCTTGACGTTTAGGCAGTTCAAAATCCATAGATAGAAACTCATCCAGCAAGACCGGATAATGGGTAAGTTCTTCACAAATCCACGGACTGACCGTTGCCATTTTAACCAGTCGCTGTAAAGCGCCTTTACTCTCGATGAGCATCACCAGATAGACGGTACGACGCATCACAGATTCGACCAGCGGCATCAGCCGGACCAATGCAGTTTTCGGTTTATCTGATTTCAGAATCGCTTCGATCAGATAAGGCCAAAAGGTTTTAAGACGCTGAGTGGCCTTGGCAGGTAATTTTTTTAAGGCATGTCCATACCAGAATTCATGCACCAAATTTTTGGCGGAGTCATCCAATACTTCATCAAGTCGCTGTTCGAGTTGGGCAAAACTTTTGATTTCAGGATCTGGCCCGGTTTCCTTAATCAGATGCTCAAACTGATAGGTGACCTTGGCACGTTTCTGATCCAGAACATGCATAAATTCAGACCAGTCTGCAAAACCCAAGGTATCGACCAAACGCTGGCGCAAATCCGGCTCAACCGGCAGACACTGGGTTTGCTGGTCATTCAAGGCTTGAATGGCGTGCTCCACCCGACGCAGGAACAGATAGGCATCTTCCAGATCAGCCACTGCCTGCTCATCCAGCAACTCCGCATCATCCAGATGGTTTAGGTTTACCAGGCACTGACGGTCTTGCAGTTCCAGTTTGGCGCCGCCATAAATCAACTGAAATACCTGCACAATAAATTCGACTTCGCGAATACCACCGGCACCGAGCTTGATATCATCTTCAATATTCCGGCGCTGTACTTCACGCTCGATCATGGCTTTCATTTCACGCATGGCTTCAAATGCGCTGTAATCGACGTATTTACGGAACACAAAAGGACGGGTCATGTCCAGCAGTTCATCACCTTCCGGACTCGGATTGACAATACGTGCTTTAATCCAGGCATAACGCTCCCATTCACGGCCATGCTGACTCAGGTATTTTTCCAAGGCGACATGACTAATGGCCAATGCAGAACCCTCCCCCCAGGGACGCAGGCGCATATCCACCCGAAAGACAAAACCATCGGCTGTAATCTGGTCCAGCAGATGAATAAGTTTTTGCCCCCACAGAATACAAAATTGCTGCACATCAATGCATTTACGCCCATTGCTTTCACCCTGTTCATCAAAGGCGAAAACCAGATCAATATCACTAGAAAGATTAAGTTCTTGTGCCCCCAATTTCCCCATGGCGATGACAATCAGGTCCTGCACCTTGCCGTTATACCCGATCGGTTCACCATATTTGGCAACCAGCGAAATACGTGCAAAATCTTTGGCGACACAAATGGCAGCATCAGCAAAATCGGAGAGTTCGCGGGTGAGCTGAACGACATGGGTGAGTTGATTGGCATCCTGCCAGATCCAGCGGAACATCAAGCGAGCACGGAGCAGACGCAAGGCGCGCATCCATTCAGCTTCATCATGTATTTGCCCGACAGCAACCTGAATCAAGTGATCAATCTCGGTTCTACTCAGGAAACCCTGAAACTGATCAACCGCATAATCCTGCTCTAAGCTGGCCTGATGCTTGGCAAGTACCTGCTCAGCATATTGGCTGGCTCTTAAGGTTTTCTGCAACTGGACGGCGTTCATCGCTCCATTCTTCCCCTGAAACTTTTTGCTTAGTTATAGCAGGAGTTCGATCTCAGGGGGAATGTTTTAGGCGGAAACTGACCTATTTTCAGGATTTTTCTAACTGCCGGTCTTCAATCACCAAAGCCTGGTGTTCATTAATCACTTTCGGCAAATGTACAGTAAAAGTGGTGCCGTGACCTTCTCTTGACTCTACTCTGATCTGCCCCTGATTCAGGTCAATAAAACGTTTACACAGCACCAATCCCAGACCGGCACCTTTCTCTTCGCTCGTTCCCTTGACCGTGACAACCAAATTCGGCTTGAACAGATTTTGTATCTGCTCATCAGTCATACCCAGACCTGTATCCTGAACCGTAATCTTGACTTGCTCACCCTCCATCTCAGCATCCAGAATCACCTGCCCCCCTTGATTTACCGGAGTAAATTTAAGGGCATTGGATACCAGGTTCTGTAATACCGAGGTGATCATATTAATGTCGGCATGGACTTTGATACTTTCCGGAATATTATCGATAAGCTCGATATTCTTTTTCAAAGCCAGGCTCTTCAGCACGTCACAGACAATTTTACTGGACTGCTTCAGCTCATAATTAATTGGATGATAAACAAAGCGTCCACCCTCAGCCATCGCCCAGGTTAATAGGCTTTCAAGCAGATTATAGGTCGATTGAGCCGTGTCATATAAATAGTCAGCAATATTCTGTGCACTGGCCTCATCCAGAGTATCGCGCTCTTGCGACAGGACTTCTGAAAAGCCCAGCAAGCCATGGAATGGCGCTCGCAGGTCATGGGCGATAATCTGAAAGAATTTGGTCTTACTGAAATTCAACGCACATTGCTGTTCATGCAACTCTTTCAACTCATCATATTCTGCACTCAGGCGAATCCGGCCCACCAGACTCTCTGCCAACTGTTTGACCGTGGCCACGTCTTCAGGATCGAAAGGCGCAGCTTCATCATCAAAGAAAACCACTTGCCCTAAAGAGGAATTGGCAGCTTCTTTAAGATTAAAAGCCACCAAGCGCTGATGAGCGACTCCAAGATTTTCAACATACTGGGAAATCTCGGCGTAATCAGGATGCAACTGGGTCACCACATCTGCTTCTTTAAAGGGTAGCTCTTGATCCTGAAGTGCGTGCAGGGCACGAAAACCCTGTGCACAGCTGTACCAGATATAGGGCTCACCATGAAAGCCTAGAATACTGGTTTTAACGCCTAAAATCCTTCGGGAAATCTTACAAAAGGTATCTAATAAGTTATTGGAGGTATAGACACCTAAAATGAGAGATATACGGCACGAGCTTAATTGCTCCGTATTCTGTCCGACCTCTAGCAGTTTTAGTTCCATGTCTGCCTCTATTTATGATAGTTAGTGGAAAAATTAATACGATAGACCAAATTTATACAAGCAATAACAAAGATTCTATACTTTCTAAAGTAGAAAAACTTCCATCATAAGCAAAGAAATTGTTAATTAATTTCTATTGAGATACATTTCTTTGTTAAAACAGCGACCTACGAATATTAAGAAGAGCTTTAAGTAAGTATAACTTTATATACAATATAGTGAAGACAATATTAATTACCTTAATAAGTTCATCTTTTCTCTATATTTCCTCCATATTGATGAACTACAGTAAATAAGAGTATTTTAACAACTGGTCAAAGAAATGAATGATATTTCACCCCTCTAAATCCTGTTATTTAGAGCTCAAAAATTGAGTAACAGGTTGAATTTATAACAACGAAAGCCTTTCTTTTTATTTAATAATACTTAAATAATGCTCCCGAAAACCTCCAGAAGAAAGCAACTTAGGCAATAAGATAATCCACGTTTCTACTACAAAAACTACATTAGTTTACAATTAACCGAAATCTAGCGTTAGCTTCTAAAAATTGGAAACAAGTTTTAACCATAAAAAAAAAGCGGCTACTAAAGCCGCTTTTTGATAAGAAACTAGTTATCCGAGATCAATGCCACCTGCTGCACATAGTTGAATAGCTTCTGCTTGGACTCGGCTAGAGTCGCTTCATCAGCCTGAGCTTTCAAATCGCGGTGAATCCGCAAAACATGCTGGCGAATGGTATGACGCTCTGCTGCATTATAAGTTTTGCTAAAGTCATTAATGACCGGATCACCATCTTTGATCATGCGTTCGACCCAGCGTTGCAGCTGAGCAGTCTTCTTTAAACCCTGTTTTGGGGTTAAATAAGACAAAATTATGCTTTCATCTTCATTCCGCAGCAGTTTGCCAATCCGTTGAAACTGGCGACGGCGTGCCTCATTGGAGCCGATGCTCTGTACATCCAGCAAAGCATCAATCAGACGCTCTTCTACAGGCAGATTTTTGATCTGCTTTACACTGAGCTCAGCCAGCTGTGCGCCCAAAGCAGCCATCCGCTGGACGGCTTTTTTCTGTTCAGTTTTACTTGCACGTCCTTCTAAAGATTCAAAGTCTTCTTCAGTAAAACTGTGCGGTCGACGTGCCACGATTAATCTGCCTCATAAAATTTTGCTGCAAAAAGTGCCTGAATTTCAGATAAGGCCATGTCCTCATCTGCGCCTTCAATCACCAAGCGTAAAGTGGTTCCCTTGCCTGCACCGAGCATCAACAGGGACATGATATTTTTCGCATCTACCAGTTTGTTCGCCTTTCCAATCTGGATACTGGAACGAAACTTGGTCGTTACTTCAATCAGTTTACCAGATGCACGCGCATGTAAACCCAGTTTATTAATCACGTCAACAGTCGTATCAATCATGACCAGTGCTTCATTTCTCGGTGGAGGACTTGAATAGACCATTTTGCCTCAAGCGCTTTTTTTAGTCTATCCACAATATAAACAGAGCGATGCTGCCCGCCGGTACAACCAATAGACACCGTTATATAATGACGATGTCCTTCAGCAAAGGTCGGCAGCCACTTGTCCAGAAAATGATAAATATCCTGAAACATATCTTCGACTTGAGCGCTTTTTTGCAAAAACTCCTGCACCGGCTGATCCAGGCCTGAAAACTTGCGAAGTTCAATTTCCCAGTGTGGATTAGGCAAATGCCGTACATCGAAGACATAATCGGCATCCAGAGGAATCCCGTGCTTATAACCAAAGGATTGTAAGATCAAAATCAGCTGATCGGTCTGTCCCAGTCGGGACAATAACGTATGCTTCAGGTCATGCACACTTTTATCGGTGGTATCAATGTGCACGGTAGAGCGCAGCTGAATCGGCATCAGCAGGATTTTTTCTTCCTGTATGCACTGATTCAGGCTTTTAAAACGTGCAGCCAGAGGATGTGGACGACGTGAAGCACTAAAGCGGGCGATCAACTCCTGATCCTGTGTGGTCAAATAGATGATATCGACCGAGCCATGCTGCTGTAGCTGCTCAAACACATGATTAAACTCTTCCAGATCCGCCCGGGTACTGCGCACATCGACCCCGAGTGCCAGCAATTCCAGATTATTGTCATTGTCCAGTTTTGCTACAATCTCAGGAAGTAAGGCCAAAGGCAAGTTATCAATACAGTAATAACCCAGATCTTCCAGTACCTGCAAAGCAGATGACTTACCTGAACCAGATTGCCCCGTGACAATTAAAATGCGCTTCATGCCCTACCATCCTTTCATCCTAGCCAACTGCGTACTTGACCTGCAAGTTATCGATCAAACGTGTGGTACCGAGTTTTACTGCCACCAATATCACCACATCTTGATTAAACGTCTGAATTTTCTGTAGCTCCAGGCTACGTGCTTCCACATAGTCGACTACAAGTCCGGCATCGGTCAGCGTTTCACGAATGCCTCTCAATACTTGTTCCAGCGTTTGGCCAGCATGTAACTGCTGCTCAGCGGCTTGCAGACTCTGGAAAATCACCGGTGCAGTTGCACGCTCCTGCTCACTTAAATATCCATTTCGTGAACTGAGTGCCAAACCATCTTCCGCCCGTGCAATCGGTACACCAATCACTTCCAGAGGAATATTCAGATCCTGGACAAACTGACGGATCACAGCCAGTTGCTGATAATCTTTTTGCCCAAAGAACGCATAGTTTGGCTGAACAATATTAAACAATTTTGTCACGACAACAGCAACACCATCAAAGTGGCCTGGACGTTGCAAACCGCACAGGTCATTGGTGATCTCAGCTACACTGATATTGGTCAACCGTGGCTTGTTACCATACATCTGCTCCACGCTTGGAGCAAATACGATGTCACAACCGGCTTCCGCCAGGAGCTGCTGATCCTGCTCCAGGGTACGTGGATAGCTATCAAAGTCTTCATTCGGTCCGAACTGGATCGGATTAACGAAAACACTGACCACAACGACATCACATAGCTTACGTGCTTCACGTACCAGATTCAGATGCCCCTGATGCAGATTACCCATGGTCGGTACAAAGCCAATCATTTTACGTGCCGAACGTGCAGGATTCAGTGAAGCTGATAAACCTTGGATGGTTGTTTCTGTTTTCATGTTACAACTCGACTTGGAATGTTTGTTCAGGTGCCGGGAATGAGCCATCCAATACTGCCGCATGATAGGCTTTGAATGCATCCAGAATGGCAGTTGCACCCGATTGCTCTTGCATAAAGTTACGTACAAATTTTGCAGTATGACCAAAGGTCAAGCCCAGCATATCCTGTACCACCAGTACCTGGCCATCGGTCGCTGACCCTGCCCCGATTCCAATGACCGGAACATGCGGGAACAGCTCAGTAATTTCCTGACCCAGTTGCGCAGGTACACACTCCAGTAAAAGTAGTGCAGCACCCGCCTCAACCACCGCCTTGCAATCTGCAATTAACTGATCTGCGGCTGCACGGGTACGTGCCTGTAATTTATAACCGCCAAAGACATGCACCGACTGCGGTGTTAAGCCCAGGTGGACACACACCGGAATACCGTTACGGGTCAATACCTGAACCGTTTCCGACAGCCATGCGCCACCTTCCATCTTGACCATTTGCGCACCAGCCTGCATTACAGTTTTCGAGCTTTGCAAGGCATCATTTAAAGTGGCATAACTCATAAATGGCAGATCGGTCATAATCAAAGCATGCTGATTGCCACGGCGTACCGCTGCCGTATGATAGGCCATATCTTCTACAGTCACAGGCAGTGTTGAGTCGCGACCCTGAATGGACATACCTAAGGAATCACCAATCAGAATACTGTCGACTGCGGCAATTTCCATGGCTTTAGCCATACTTGCATCATAACAAGTCAGGCAAGAAAATTTACGTCCTTCAGCCTTATATCGTCTTAAATCACTGAGACTGATCATGAAGATACTCCTCTATTTTTGAAGTTCTCTCGAACTGCCAATTATTTCAAAATTAAATATTTGCCCAGTTGGTGCGATCGAAGACCGTCAAGGCTGAGTGCTTAACGATGTCAAGGTCTTTTAATATATGTCCATTGAGCTGTAATTCAGGATCAATATCCAGCAGAGGCAGCAGCACGAAGTCGCGCTCCAGCACTCCCACATGCGGCACAATCAAACGCTCATGCTGAATCTGTTCATCGCCATAAATCAGCAAGTCCAGATCCAGCGTACGCTCGCCCCAGTGTCGTAAACGCACCCGGCCTGCTTCCTGCTCAAAGGCCTGCAGCTGATCCAGCAAGTCCAGCGCTGCAAGGTCTGTGACCAGTTGCACCACAGCATTGTAATAGTTCGGCTGGTCCTGTGGACCCATGGGCGGGCTTTGATATAAAT
>NZ_SMTB01000102.1:0-7804 GCF_006864105.1 Acinetobacter sp. RF14B
CTAGCGCCTGCCGGATCATCTCGCCCGTTCCGTAGCTGGAGGTCAACATCGGATTACGCTGTGAGGAGGCTAACAAATGAATGCCATTGGCCTTGGCCATTTCAATCACGGCGGTCCGGCCCTCATCGACCAGACCAAAATAGGTGTTGATCCGCTGACTGGCCAATGGGCCGGTGACCTGACAAAAAACCTGCTGCCCCTTTAAGCTAGAGATTAAGGCATCTACCGTTCCTTCACCGCCGTCTGCCATCGGCACTGCCAGGCAGACAGCATCCGGACAGACCTGAAGAATGCCACTCTGCATGGCCTGGCAGACCTGGACAGCGCTCAGACTTTCCTTAAAGGAATCCGGTGCAAGTACAAAGATTTTCGCCATCCACTGATCCCCAGTTTTTTATTCATCATACAACACAAATATATAGAGCTGTGTTTAACTGTCTATTTAAAGTTCTGCTGAGCTTTTTGGAACTTCGCGGCGGATATAGGTAGCCAGTGACAGGTAATTCACGCCTTGAAATAGAATATCAATGGCCAGAAATAAACCCAATACCCAAAATGGTGCATCAGGGGACTGTAAAATGACTACACCGGCCAGCAGGGTGAATACACCGGATAACAAAGTCCAGCCCCATCCACGTGCAGTACGGAACAAAAGCGCATTCAGGATACGGATAACCCCGGCAATAATCAGGATAATGGCCAGAATATGAGTCAAGACCACTGCTGTCTGTACAGGGGTGCTAAAAGCATAATATCCGGCCAGGAGATATAAAACCCCGAACAAGGCCCAGAACCAGCGAAAACCACCCTGAAAAATTTTGAATGCCGCAATAAAATGCAGAATTCCACCCATCATCATAAATGCCCCGAACATAAAGACTGCGGACAGGGTGGCAAAAGGTAAAGTAGCCAGTAAGACCAGACCGAAAATCATCAATAAGATACCCAGTCCCAGATACCATTTTCGCTGTTGATGCAGCTGGCTGCGCACCAAGTCATTGCCTACTGTTTTCATTCTTTCATCTCCAATGATCTTTTTCTCTTATTGATCATACTCAATTCAAATGAACAAAAGGTGTAAAAGTGCTACTTTTATCCCTCAGGCTGGTTATAGACTGTGGATAATTTTAGTGTTATCCACACTCTCTTTTATTGTTTCCAGCCAAGTTCAATAGCCGTTATTTCATTCAACAGGGTCTGCTTTAAAGATGCGGGCATTTTACTGGTGCTTTGCGATATCGGCAGATGGCCCGCCATCAGCTCCGCTTTGGCCTGTGGATATAAAGGCTGCTGCTTGGGGTCAGCATAACCTACTGGAAAAATGGGTTGGCCTGTGGCCAAGTCATATTTATCCGAGGCTCCAAAGGCATGCAATAACTCATGTACCAGCACAATTTTATTCT
Organism: Acinetobacter sp. RF14B; assembly: GCF_006864105.1. NCBI lineage: Bacteria > Pseudomonadati > Pseudomonadota > Gammaproteobacteria > Moraxellales > Moraxellaceae > Acinetobacter > Acinetobacter sp. RF14B. Next base: position 1,404 of record NZ_SMTB01000102.1, read on the forward strand.
GTTCAGCCTGTTTTTCGGAGGCAAATAAATTGACTGAACCAATCCGACCTTTTTGTAAAGCGGTGGAATGTTTTAACTGGCTGGTTCGGGCCGGGTCATAGTAATTTAAAAACAAGGTCACGTTGGCCGATGGATCTGAGTCCTGATGTTGTTGCCAGGCATAAAACCTGAATTTTAGGCTCCAGCCTACCGTTTGCAATAAAGACGCCTGCTCAGGCACTTTAGGCGGCAATTCCTTCAGTTCACGCCCCAGATTAAAATAAAAATAAGTCGGCTTTCCGCGATACTGCTGTGCAGAGGTTTGCAAATAAGTCCGGGCCTCTTCCAGATCCTGTACTGACAGCTGCTGGATATAATTTTGAGTAGTGGCCAATCCATCAGCATTGACCGGATGCAGTAGGACAAAAACCGGCTTATTCCAGTCCTGATTCCGGTCCCGATAGGCATTAACGGCCACAATCAGTAGAATCACCAATAAAATCAGAATCCGAATCTTTTTCCACATTGCCCCAAAACTGCCTTATCGTTATTTTTAAAATGGCATACATCATAAATAAAAAATGCCGACATTCGTCAGCATTTTTTGAATATTTTTAAGCTTTAGGCTTCCACCCATTTGCCATCCTGATATACCAGAGACCACTTGGTCTGCTTGCCCTCTGGTGTTTCCGAACCCACATATTGGGCCTGGTTCTTACGGCTGAATTTTACCAGAGTCGGATTTCCTTCAGGGTCCACATCGGGTGCCTGTAACAGGAACTGATATTTTGGATCAATTTGATCTGCCACAGTCCGCAATTCTGCTACTTTAGGGGCCCGGGTTTCACGAACTTTCGGGAACTTGCTTGCCGCCAGGAATAGACCTGCTGCCCCATCACGCAGGACAAAGTAGTCATCATGCTTGGTTGAGCGCAAATGTTCCATCTTGATCGGATCCACACGCGGCGGTGCAGGCTGGCCATTTTTCAGGACTTTGCGGGTATTATCACAGTTGTTGCAGGCAAAATAAGGACCAAAACGGCCAGTCTTCAGCTGCATTTCTCCATCACATTTATCACATGGAATGGTTGGGCCGTCGTACCCCTTGATTTTAAACTCGCCTTCTTCAAGCTCATAACCGGCACAATCCGGGTTATTCCCACAGATATGCAGTTTACGCCCGCCATCAATCACATAACTGTCCATCGCGGTTGAGCAGATTGGACAGCGTTTTTTAGACATCAGATCTGCTGTTTCTGCAGCGTCATCATCGGAAAGGGCAGCCAAAGATTCAACCGGGGTCAGGTTAAATGTACCTTTGCAACGCTCTTTCGGTGGCAGGTTATAGCCTGAACAACCCAGAAATACTCCCGTAGTTCCGGTACGAATCTGCATCGGACGGTCACATTCTTTACAATGTACTGCCTCAACTTCTACCGGCTGATTACGGCGCATTCCGTTCTCGCCTTGGGCATTGGTCAGTCGTTGTTTGAAATCACCATAGAAACTGTCCAGCAGCTCTTTCCAGTTACGCTCGCCATCCGCGACCTTATCCAGTTGTCCTTCAAGATCGGCAGTAAAGTCGTAGTTCATCAGGTTATTGAAGCTTTCATCCAGACGATCGGTGACGATCTCGCCCATCTTTTCGGCATAGAGACGACGGTTTTCCAGCTTCACATAACCCCGATCCTGAATAGTAGAAATAATCGCAGCATAGGTTGATGGACGGCCAATACCTTTTTTCTCCAGCTCTTTCACCAGTGAAGCTTCGGTAAAGCGTGCTGGCGGCTTGGTAAAGTGCTGAGAAGGATCAAGTTTTTCCAGTTTTAGTACTTCGCCGACTTTAACCGCCGGTAACAGCACATCATCATCAGACTTGTTCTGACCACGGACTTTGGTAAAACCATCAAATACCAGCGTACGGCCTTTGGCTTTCAGTTCTACCCCATTGGCATCCACTAAAATGGTCGAGGACAGATATTCTGCCGGGGTCATCTGGCAAGCGACAAACTGGCGCCAGATCAGGTCATACAGACGCTGCGCATCACGTTCTACTCCGGCCAGGCTATCACCTTTCAATGCCACATTTGATGGACGGATTGCTTCGTGGGCTTCTTGTGCACCCGCCTTATTGCCATAACGGTTCGGCTGGGCCGGCAAGTATTTTGTACCGTATTCGGACTCGATATGATCACGCACCATATTGACAGCATCTGCACTCAAGAAGGTCGAGTCGGTACGCATATAGGTAATAAAACCAGCTTCATACAGGCGCTGCGCCAGCATCATGGTTTTCTTCACCGAAAACCCCAAGCGGGTACTGGCGGCTTGCTGCAAGGTCGAGGTGATATAAGGCGCGCTTGGATTTACCTTGGTCGGCTTATCCTCACGCGTGATGACCTTGTATTCGGCATCTTTAATCAGGTTTAAAAGCGCGTCGGTTTCATCTTTGTTACGCAGCTTTAAGGTCTTGCCATGTTGCTTGACCGCTTCCAGACGGATATTGTCTTTATTGGATTGGGTATCGGCAAAAACCTGCCAGTATTCTTCAGGAATAAATTTGCGGATTTCACATTCACGTTCGACGACCAGCTTGACCGCCACCGATTGCACCCGACCGGCAGACAGACCACGGGCAATCTTTTCCCATAGCAGTGGCGAAATCATGAAGCCGACCACACGGTCCAGAAAACGGCGCGCCTGTTGGGCATTGACTTTATTGGTATCCAGACGTGCTGGCTGTTTAAAGGCTTCCTGAATGGCATTTTTGGTAATTTCGTTAAAGACCACACGCTGGTAACGTGAATCATCTCCCCCGATCACTTCTTTTAAATGCCAGGCAATCGCTTCCCCTTCACGGTCCAAATCCGTTGCAAGATAAACTTCATCAACTTGTGATGCCAGCTTTTTCAGTTCAGCGACCACGCCTTCTTTACCCGGAAGGACTTCATATTTGGCCTTCCATCCATGCTCTGGATCGACGCCCATCCGGTTAATCAACGCATTTTGTGCCTTTTCAGCTTTTTCAGCGTCGGTCAATTTGACTCGTGTCGCCGGTTTTTTCTCTGCACTCTTGGCAGAACCACCGGTTGGCAGGTCACGCACATGACCTACTGAAGATTTCACAATGTAGTTTGGACCGAGATACTTGTTGATTGTTTTCGCTTTTGCAGGCGACTCCACAATCACCAAGGCACGTTTACTTCCAGCGTCGGAAGTTTTTGCCGTGCTGCTTTTTGATGTGGACCGAGGAGCGTTCGCCATATTAACCGTTAATCCTGTTCATATCTAAAATTAAAGTTCAGTCAAAGCATGTAAAAGTGTCTTGATCTCGTCTAGTTGAGTCGCTCTAAGATCAGCTTCTTCATCCCAATAGACTCCTACACAGTTTGCCTGCATATCAATAGCATAAATGCCCTTTAATGCAATGGGAAAATCTGCAAATTTATCATCGCCCTGCACCAGCTCGAGCTTATTGTCGACCACACGGGCACGCATGAGTGGCAACCGCGCCTCTGGGAGCAGGATGCTATAATATGCCACCATACTGGCACGACTCTCTGTCGCTTTGGGAACTTTGGTCCATTCTGGTGCAACCACCAGTCGCGGGTGCAGCCCTATTTTACGGGCTTTGTCACGCATTATGCCTAAGGCTTTTTCCCGAGGACTAATGCGCAGTCCAAAGATCGACCCCAGCACAAAAATAATGATGACGAGTGCCACCCAGATTCCGGTATTTTCCATAGTTTAACCTTTATGCTCTTATATTAGAGTTGCATAAGCACAATATAAAACGCAAGCATCGCTTGCGAAATACTATTTTATTCTCTTCTTCTATAACTTTGATTCGTTTGTGTTAAGACAGGATTTCAGTATCGAGCAGGCTGATCATAGCGGCTATACTCGCGGCGTCAATCACACTGAAGGCATCCAGATTTTCCTTGGCCTGAATCAGCTGGTCATTATAAACCGGCTTGCTACTCTCATGTTTTACAATATTTTGTTGCTTCAAAGCTTGAATAAATCCTGTACAGATGACGGCTCCAAACCTCGTACAGAATTGTATTTACAAAACAGCTGTTAGTAGCAATTTTTATTAAATCATCACTATACAGTTAGTCCAGTTGCAGTTAGCGGGCTTGAGCTGGATCTCCTAACTTACTGTCTGATCCTGGCTATGAAGTAGCCGATCCTGCTTTAACTGACCAATCGTCCGCTGGATAGGGATAGACCATGCTTTTAACCAGGATTTCAAAACATTAGTGAAAGAGTTGAACTGTTTAGGCTGATTTTTTAATCATAATTTGCCCACGAATAGCGCTTTAAACTCGGCTTTATCTGAGTCAATCTGCTGTAAAGCCAGCTTGGCCACTCTGCTAGGCGGAAGGTCTTTACTGTGTTATTGCCTGAAAGCCCATCATTGCCAGCAAGTCGACACTAACAGTACTTTTTCATATGCTCTTATAAACTGATTCTAATTTAGAAACATCTCATGGCTATATAGTACTTCGTGCCCATTCCAATAAACATATCCCTTTTCAATCAACTCTTTAAGTAAAAGGCGCACATCGGACTTGGGAAATAACTGCTCCAGCAGGTCACGCAGTGCATAAATATCTTTGGGCTTATCCCCCTGCAATGCGCGCATTTTACGTGCCACTTCCAGCTGTACAGGATCAAATTTACTGAAGTTTTTAAACAATTCCTGCTGGACCGACTGAATAGAAGGTTGAGCAGCTTCAGTCACTGGCTCTTCCTTATGAAGCTGTGACAGCGCCTGATCCAGCGAGAGCTTTTCAACAGTCCCCTGCTCTTCCAGATCCAGTTGTACCCATTGTTTTAATACCTTTTTACGGAAGCTGACCTGCTCGTCATAGCGTTTGACAATTTTCAGGTTAATCAGCATTCCAATGACATGCTGTGCCTGAGCTGGCAGCACTTGCAGGATATTGCTGACCGAGTTTTTCAAGCTTTCCAGTGTCCCCGGTTTGCCACTCATCTTGCCCAAGGCATCGCAATATTTTTTGACCAGCTGCAAAGCAGGCTTGGCTTTGATGGTCTGAATGCTGGGCAATTGGATCTTCGGTTTATCTTGGGCAGAAGCGGCATCATCCGGCTGAATCTGGATCAGGCTACACGGAATTTCTGAGGCTTGCAGCATGTCCATCAGCAGCTCACTGCTGTCCATAGCCGAAATCAGCTCAACTTGGGTATCGGCTTCCAACAAGGCCATCAACTGCCCGACGATCACGGCATATTCATATTCTTTATGTGGTGCTTCTGGCGTATCCAGAATCACAACCTGTCCACTGCTAATCCAACTGGCAAGCTCGGTAAGATCTTCCAGAGCAAATTCGAATTTTCCTGCACAGTTAAACAGATATAAACTCGGATAATGCTCGACGATATTACGTAGCAGCTGGGCTGTAGGAAAGTTATTTTCAAGATCGAGAAGGACAACTTTTTGGCGCATAAGGCAAGATTAAGCATAAACCTGAAATACTCTATTAGAGTAGGAAGCGCGTGAAAGGTCAAACAGTTTTCTACGTGGGCAAAGGTGGATATATCTGAAAAATCATCTAAAAAGCGGCAAAAATTGCCGATAGGTGCCGAGGCTGATGCGCTGCAAGCTCTCTAAAAAAGAAACCCTTACGATTAGTAGGGTTTCTTTTTTCATAATCACTTGCAAATTAATAATGTGGTGGACGGTTGCTAATCGGGTCAAAAGCATCAATTCCTTCAGACAGGTCAGCAGACTCAACACGTTGATATAACAGCTGCATTTGTTTTTTTAAATCGATAATTTCCAGATGCTGCAGGCTCACCTGCTGATTCAGTTGTTCAACTAAATCATCTAAAAATGCAATTCGCACTTGCAAATCTTCAATGGGTGCGGAAAATGACGCCTGATCATTTAGATTTTGTTGTTTAGTCATTTTAAGTCCTCATTTGGGATTTCAGGAAACATTATGGCCTATATTACCTTAAGGGATGTCCAACTGGCATTTGGCGGACCTGCCTTGCTCGACGGCGCGAATTTTAACTTGGAACGCGGCGAACGGGTGTGTTTGATTGGCCGTAATGGTGAAGGTAAGTCTACCTTACTTAAACTGATTGAAGGAAGCTTACTCCCGGATGCTGGTGAAGTTTCCTTACAAAATGGCATCACCATTTCCATGCTGGCCCAAGACGTGCCGATGGATTCTGGCAAGGTCGCAGATATCGTCGCAGACGGGGCTGGTAAAGCTGCAGAAGTCCTGCGTGCTTATCATGAAGCCAGCGAAGCATGTGTGCTCGGTGATATGGAAGCCTGTGACCGCATGGGTAACTTACAACACCAGATGGATCTGCTGGATGGCTGGGCCCTGGAAACCAAAGTCAACTCTATCCTCAGTAAAATGGGACTGGATCCGGAAGCCGAC
>NZ_SMTB01000103.1:0-7539 GCF_006864105.1 Acinetobacter sp. RF14B
GTCCACCTGCAGCGCCTGGCACAATATCGACCTGTTCGGGTTGCAAACCTTCTTTCAGAATCAGCTCACGTGCCAGATGGCCAGCACGAATCGTCAGCGCAGGCGCCCGTTTTTGTAAAATCTGTACCATGATTCAACCCATACCAGCCAAGTGTGTGCTTATTTTAATCGATGCGTCTTTAGACCCAATGGCAAGATATGTCCTAAGGTGACTTGAGAGTCATGGCATCGGGTTGATGTAAGTGTGCATGAGTTCTTTATTGCGTAAATTTAAAAAAGGTAGATTAAATGAAATAATCAAAAGCGTGGTTATAGGATAGCTTGGCCAGTAAAAAGCATGAATTAGAAACAAACTACCTGCAATACCTATCCATATTTTTAAAGCTAGTATTAGCTGTGTTTGTCGTAGACAGAATAGAAATAACAACGGAAGCAGGTTAAAGCTGACAATGAGCCAGAAATAGTCACTATGAATCAGGCGGTAGAATGTGGTATTGGCAGCAGGGGACCATGCAAGCCAATGGGCTGTTTGGTTGATATAGAAAAAAATATCTATCCATGTTGGGAAGCTGTAAAGTAGTGCAGTGAGAAAGGTTTTTTGTCTATTCTGGCGATACAGTGCCCATAAAAAACTATATTTCATTTGGATATTCTTGTTTTATTTTTTCAATAATTTAAGCATAAAAAAGCCTGACGAATCAGGCTATTTAAAAAATTATTTCGAAATTCGCCAGACTGCCAGAACGCTCGCCAGCACAATCAGAATCACCGAAACGAACCAAGGTGAAATAATCGCAATCGACAGCAGAATGGCCATGATGCTGCCAAACATCCAGCTACGCTTTTGCTGATGTTCCATTTGCAGGCGCATACTTTGCAATTCATTGAGCTGTTTGGCATGCCAGGCCGACTGGTTTTTCAGACCATTCAGGCTGTCGATCATCAGGGTCGGTAAATCCTGTGCGCCTAACAGCAGATCCGGAATTTTCTGACCGAGTTCTTTCAGATTTTTCTGCGGATTCATCTGGGCCTTGATCCAGTCGGTCAGGATCGGTTTGGCCAGACTCCAGATATCCAGTTCCGGATACAGATCGGTACCCAGACCTTCCACATGTACCAGCGTTTTTAACAGCAGCATCAGCTGTGGCGGAATTTCCAGATGGAAACGGCGTGCAATATCCATGACTTCAATCAGAATACCGGCAAAGTCCAGCTCATGCATTGGCTTGGACACCATTGGACCTACAGTACGGCGCATTTCACGGGCTAGCGCATCCTGATCAGTACCCGGTGGAATCCAGCCTGCCTGATGTACAATCTGGATCAGCTGCATAAAGTCACTATTCATGACGGCTAGCAGCATGCGCGCCACGGTCATCTGGTCATGCTTGGACAGCTCGCCCATAATCGCACAGTCCAGGGCGATAAAACGCGGATTGGCCGGATTAATGGTTTCTACAAAGACGTTGCCTGGATGCATGTCGGCATGGAAGAAGTTATCGCGGAAGACCTGGGTAAAAAAGATGGTCAGGCCTTTACGTGCCAGATCAGCACGGTCCATGCCCAACCGGTCAAAGGTCGCAATATCTGAAATCGGCACCCCGGTAATGCGCTCTGCCACCAGCACATCTTTACTATCCATATAGACTTCAGGCACGTACATCATGCTGGAGCCAGTAAAATAATGCCGCATGCGGCGGGTGTTGTCAGCTTCCAGCGTCAGATCCAGCTCATTTAAAATAATCTGGCGATAGTCCTGAATAATCTCGGACAGATGCAAGGCACGTGCTGCTTCGAGACGCTTTTCCAGTGCATCGCCGAGCCATTGCAAAATCTCAAAATCCTGTAAAATCTGCTGGCGGATATTGGGACGGGTAACCTTGACGATGACTTCACGGCCATCATGCAGGGCAGCGGTATGGACCTGTGCAATCGAGGCAGCTGCCAGTGGCTGGATATCAAAACGGCCGAACAGGGTATTTACATCCGCCTTTAAGGACTCCTGAATTCGCATCTTGGCGACTTCATTATCAAAAGGCTTGACCCGATCCTGCAGTAAAACCAGTTGTTGCAAGACTTCAGGTGGAATCAGGTCACGGCGGGTTGACAGTAGCTGACCGAGCTTGATCGCCAGAGGCCCCATTTCTTCCAGTGCCAGTTTCAGCTTGAGCGGATTTTTACGCTCCTTGCTAGACCAGGCCGCCGGATGCATGCGGATGATTGACAGGACATGCCGGGCTTTTTCTGGAAGCTCTTCCGCAGGAAACAACGTGTCGAGTCTATAGTGCGCGGCGATGCGCCAAAGTTCGCGTAAACGTGAAACATGCGGAATCATAAAGCGGTGTACCTAGTCGGATGTAGAGTTATGTGGAGCATCAATCTGCTGTTGAAGCTGGCGAATCCTGGCTTCAACGCGATCTAAATTCTGATTCAGGATACGGGTATCCTGATTTAAGTCATCCATTTGCCAGCGTGGAGCAAATAAACCACTGTCTTCTTTTAATGTGTCTTCAGCAAAGAACAGCTTGCTCTGCAAGGCGCGTTTGACATATTGGGGCGCTAGTTGCAGTTTACCCAGTTCATGGGCCAGAGTCGGGCCAATCCAGGGACTCAGGTGAGCAGCGAGATCAGGTTCTGCCTGCTGCATGATGCGCTGGATTTCTTGCAGAAGTTTATAGTCGCCCTGTAGGGGAATATTGCCGATGTCATCGGATACCAGCAGGCTGAACAGTTCAACCATATTCTTGACGTTTAGCGTCGCTGTTGCCTCTACGAGGCTAGACGTTTGCGCGTCAAAAGGGCGCTGCTCAAAAATAGAAGGCTGTTCAGCATGTCCGGTTGCAGTGGCTTCCAGACGAACCTTGCCTTCATCAAAGCATACATCTACCGAAAGCTGTGGTGATGCAATGACCACACGCAGCATTTTACCGGCTAGCGCATTGGTCTGAATGCGGGTAATGCCATCCAGATCAATCATCTGATGAATCACGCGTTCAATTGCCCCTAGGGCGAGAATTGACCACATTGGCATAGCCTCTTAGAGTTTGAAACCACGGTGAACGGCCACAATACCGCCAGTCAGGTTGTGGTAATCACAGTTCTGGAAGCCGGCATTTTCCATCATGCCTTTCAGGGTGCGCTGGTCTGGATGCATGCGAATTGATTCAGCAAGGTATTTATAACTTTCCGAATCATTTGCCACGATTTTACCCATGATCGGTAAAGCGGTGAATGAATACAGGTCATACAGTTTTGAAAATGGCTCGAATACTGGTTTAGAAAATTCCAGAATCAACAGACGGCCGCCTGGCTTAAGCACGCGGTACATCGCTGCCAGTGCTGCATCTTTGTCAGTCACGTTACGCAGACCAAATGAAATGGTCAGCAGATCAAAGCTGTTGTCTGCAAAGGGTTCCAGAGTTTCAGCATTGGCCAGAACAAAGTCGACATTGGTACAGCCGGCATCGATCAGACGGTCACGGCCAACATTCAGCATGGATTCATTAATATCAGAGAGGACCACATGGCCGGTTGGGCCAACCTCGCGGCTGAAAACTTTAGCCAGATCACCCGTACCGCCTGCAATATCCAGCACATGCTGACCACGGCGTACCCCCGACATATTAATCGCAAAACGTTTCCACAGGCGGTGAATACCAAAAGACATCAGGTCATTCATGATGTCGTATTTGCTGGCAACCGAATGGAAGACTTCCGCCACTTTCTGGGCTTTTTCATCACTGTTAACAGTCTGATAACCAAAGTGCGTGGTCGAACCGACATTGCCGGTATTGGCGCCGCGTGGCAGATTGTATTTAGGTATCGTTGAGGTCACTGGCGTATCGGTCAGGCGTTGTTCGAGGGACTGTTGCTGACCTTGCGGGGTGCCTTGAGGAAGAGTTTCAGTTAAGAATGGACTCACTTTGTCTGTCTGTTGTGCCGACTCGGGGGTAGGGGCAGGTGTTGGATTTTCATTCGACATGGGAGTCACTCCTAACATAGTCATCGGGTTAATCTTATATTGACTGCATAATGACAGATTCTAAGATGTTATTCAGCATTCATCATGCAATTGTTATGAATAATATACAGAAAAATGAGCAAGTCAGCTGAAATCTTTCGGGTGCATGATCATGCTATCTTCTTGTAGGATGACGGCCTGCTCTGGGCAAAAGGATGACTTTTAGTCCGAGGGCAGACAAGTCTCAGTGCTGCTTGATCTGGTGAAAAATAACGCTTATTGAAAGGGCCGCAGATCGCCAGCATGCACCCGGTCAATGATATGACGTTCGCCCTGGGTAAAGTCACGGACAAACTGTTCAGCCGACTTTAACGGTTTCATGGCCAGGAAACCTTCCTGCATAAATTCATACATGACCTGAAAATTATATTTATTTGCTGCACCTTTACACATTTTAAAGGCCGTATAGACCATAAAGGAGCGCATGTATTTATCCAGGCTATGACCCAGCTGGTCCAGCAGTTCCAGCTGTTTTAAACGCGCCTGTGTCTGATCCAGCTTTATATAAGCCAATCGCATCATCTCATCATTCAGCGGGGTATCCGCCGGATAGTCTTTCAACAGCTGGATGGCCACCTGCTCATCTAGCTGTACCGCCAGAATCGCCAGTTCAACCCCCAATGTGCCAGTTTTAATGGCATTTTCCGGAATAACTTTTTCAGCTTTATGGGCATATTTCATCAGGCGTTTAATTTGTGTGGCCAGCGCATCAAAATCCGGTCCGCCATAAAGCCGGTTGAGAAAATAGTCGGCCATCAGCTGGTTCTGCTTTGCTGAAAAATGGGTTTGATGGCTACGCTGCATCCGGGTTTTCTGCCATGCCTGTACATCCTGTAAGCGGCTTAAAATTTTGGACTGGCGATGATAGCTCAGCTGATCATAACGTTCTAATAACTCATCAAGTGCGGCAAGTTTGGACATGATAGTTCAGATATTTTTTACGATGTCAGAATCTTAGAGGGTGTTGAAGGATCTCGCCATGACAAATTGACCAATGAAACCTGATTTACAGGTCAATTCGCTGTTTAAACAATCAAACTAATCGTGTGAAAAACGTTGCTGGCCCTGTTTGAGTGGAAAAGTTCCCCGTTATACTGCCTATAAGAAGAGAAAAGGGCTCAGTATGGATTTAGAACAATCGCCTTTTCAGCTTATGGATGAAGACCAGTTATCCCTCCAGCTGATTGATGCACAATACAATTTAAAAAATACCCAGGGCCGAAAAAATGCCAAAAGTGTACTGATCCTGGTGAATGGGATAGAGCTGGCCGGTAAAGGGGAGGCAGTCAAACAGCTGCGTGAGTGGGTCGATCCGCGTTATCTGGGGGTAAAAGCAGACCGACCCTTGATGCTGCATAACAAACAACCTTTCTGGCAGCCTTATGTACGCTTTATTCCGGCGGAAGGTCAGCTTATGGTGATGTTTGGTACCTGGTATAGCGACCTGATCAGTACGGCAATGCAGCCGACACAACCCATCAGCGAGGCCAAATTTGATGCTTATATTGATGAGATGCGCGCTTTTGAACAGGATCTGAAAAACAATCACGTGGATGTGGTCAAAATCTGGATTGACCTGTCGTGGCAGGTGTTGCAAGCCCGTCTGGATCAGATTGAGCCCAGCGAGTTGCGCTGGCATAAACTGCATGGACTGGACTGGCGTAACAAGAAGCAATATGACACTGTGCAGGAGCTGCGCCAGCGCTTTAGCGATGACTGGCTGATTATTGACGGTGCAGATGAAAAACAGCGTGATCAGCAGTTTGCCCAGGCCATTTTGAATGCTTTAAAGAATTGTCCGGCGCACCCGAAGAGAGCCCTCGGCAGATGGCAGCAAGCTAAAATTCCAGAGCGGTTAAAATCACCTGAGCAACGCCTTGCCGAAGCGGAAGATTATAAGCCAGAACTTAAAAAGCTGACTTCCAGGGTTGCCAGTGCCTTACGTGATGATCCGCGCAATGTCCTGATCCTGTTTGAGGGTATGGATGCAGCCGGCAAAGGCGGGGCCATCAAGCGGATTGTAAAAAAACTTGATCCACGTGAGTATGAAATTTATACCATTGCGGCACCAGAAAAATATGAACTCAGCCGTCCATATTTATGGCGTTTCTGGACCAAGTTACAAACCGATGATGATATCTGTATTCTGGATCGTTCCTGGTATGGCAGGGTACTGGTCGAGCGGGTGGAGGGTTTGGCCAGTGCGCTTGAGTGGCAACGGGCCTATGGGGAAATTAACCGCTTTGAACAGAGTCTGGTTGAACATCAGACTGTCATTATCAAAATCTGGCTGGCCATTTCCAAAGAAGAGCAGGCGGCGCGTTTCAAGGCACGTGAAGAAACTCCGCATAAACGTTTTAAAATTACCGAAGAAGACTGGCGTAACCGGGAGCAATGGGAAAACTATCTGAAAGCCGCCGCAGACATGTTTGAGCGGACTTCAACCGAACTTGCGCCTTGGCATATTATTGCCACTGACGATAAAAACACCGCTCGGATCGAAGTCTTAAAGGCCATTTTAAAACAACTTCAGGCAGAATCGTCTGCCTGAAGTTGTAGGTGGGCAGGGAAATAATCCTTGCTCTTTCTCACCTTTCATTTTATTTATTTTGAGCAATCTGTTTTTGCTGGATATTTTTAGCAGTACGATAACAGTCGTTGACATGTGCTTCCGCAATTTTCTTCATGATGAGATAACCCAGACTGGCCGCAACCAGTTGACCACCCAGGGGGATGAATTTTGTGACTTGCTTTGTGATCACTTTCGCTGCAACATTATTCAACGATTTTTTGACCGCGGTCCGTGCCACCACCAGACCGGAAAACTCAACTCCGCGTTTACGCAGTTCCTGCCAGTGGACTTGACGGGTTTTAGCATCATAGACACTGATCTGATCGGGTGCCAGGCCGAAACGGGCATTGATCTCGGGAATCAGTTGCGACAAGATACCGACATCAATCACCACATCCAGAAATGGAACGGGAATTACGGCTGCACCGGCCGAACAGTAGGCGCGTTTTTTGACGATCTCTAAACATTCATTGCGGATCCGGTCCAGATCGAGGCTCGGATCAATACGGTCAGGAATTTTATCTAATTTCATGGGGGCTACCTTAAAGCTGTATGTTGTTTTTTTCTATTCAAACATCAATAAGATGCTTTTTTCAAAGAAATTTTTGAGCAAAATATGGGTTTTAAAGTCGCATAGACCAGTCGCGAAGTATAGTAAATAATCTTTATTGTTTTGTACTAAGGCTGCATTTTTTTATATTCAGGGGAAGCCATGGCAATTCATGTTATTCAGAGTCAACGTATTGATGTACTTTTGGATAGTATGCTGCGTATTGTCAATCAGGCAGCACAAAATCCGTTCGAGGTGTTACAGCCGCGACATTTTATTGTGCCATCACCGGCGGTGGAAGCTTGGCTGACCCAGAAAATTGCCGAAAAAAAGGGGATCAGTGCCAATACCCAGTTTCATCACCGCATTCGTGCCTTTCAATGGAGTTCCTATCAG
>NZ_SMTB01000104.1:0-7467 GCF_006864105.1 Acinetobacter sp. RF14B
CCGTCCGTACTACAAGAAACCGCTATCGCGCCCTGCAGCGACCGAAGAAGTCTTTGGCAAAAGTGAGCGTGAGTCGCGCTCCAGTCTGAACGCAGATGGGGAACAGCCCATACGACGCAAAAAAGCTAAAGGAAAACCCAGCTCTTACAGTCAAAAACCTGCTAAAAAATCTGCAGCAAAGTCTGAAGCAAAGGCTAAAGATAAAGTAAAGAAAAAAGCCAAGGCCAAAAAGAAAAAGTCCAATGCAAAATCCCAGGGTGAATAATCTTCACCGAGGGTAAAGTAAAAAAGAGCGCCAAGGCGCTCTTTTTTATATCTATAATCAAAATATTAAAATAGGAGAAATTATAAAAATGGATACCCTAACTATTTTTACTTTGATCACTTCTTTAATGGCTCTACTCCTAACCTACGCAGTATTTAAGTCCAATCAGCAACCACAACTTATTATTTTTGCTACCCGTCATTCTGGGACAGAATCTGTAATCCAACTTCATGTTAAAAATATTGGAAAATCTATTGCTCATCATGTAAAAATATCTAGTGATCGACCGATCCCGCGCGCGGCATTTAGAATTAAAAAATTAAATTCTGAAAAACAAGATTTTAAAACTGGTATTTTTAAAAATGGAGTTAAAGTATTTCCACCCAATCAAAGCTAGATATACGATTGGGGGTAATATGGCGGCCTTAGAGATGCTTTAGACAATAATCCTATTCTCATAAAAGCCACATATTGGTATCAACATCCTCTAAACTTATGGAAAACTAAATCACTAATATTTCCATCATCGATATAAATGAGCTAGCAGCCTTACCCTCATCTGAGGGTGGGTTGATTGAACAACTGCAACATATTAATAAAGAATTGAAAATATTAAATACAAAGCTAGAGAAAAAACTTTAACTACCTTGATTTCCCCAATCAAAGGCCCTACATCTAGATTCAATACAGAAAATTAATTTGGCAGACCAATATGACTTTAGAAAAGGCAACTTTGCCTGTTCCACAATTTGATCAGATTACCCTAGAAGAACTCAAACAAAAGATTGAAAGCTGTATTGCTGAAGGTCAAAAATTCCTGAATGAACTCACTGAAACACCGGAGTCAGCTCAGGCACAGCTTGCGATTTTGCAACATGTCGACACACTT
Organism: Acinetobacter sp. RF14B; assembly: GCF_006864105.1. Classification (NCBI taxonomy): domain Bacteria; kingdom Pseudomonadati; phylum Pseudomonadota; class Gammaproteobacteria; order Moraxellales; family Moraxellaceae; genus Acinetobacter; species Acinetobacter sp. RF14B. The sequence goes on from NZ_SMTB01000104.1 coordinate 1,155, forward strand.
GAAAATAATATGAGTGAATCTTGGGGGGTGTTGTCGCATCTCAATGCGGTGATGAATAATTCCGAAACCCGTGAAGTCTACCAAGCCTTATTACCGGGTTTAAGTGAATACTATACTCAGCTCGGCCAACATACGGCCCTTTATCAGACCTATCAGCATGTACATGATGCAGCTGAGTTCACAAAGCTGTCTGCAGCACAGCAAAGTGCAGTCAAGCTGGCTCTTCGTGACTTTAAGTTGTCCGGTGTCGCTCTGGAAGGTGAAGCCAAAAAACGTTATGCAGAAATCTCCGCACGTTTATCCCAGCTTTCTTCGGACTTTTCCAATCATGTGCTGGATGCGACTCAAGCCTACTTCCGGCCATTAAATGAAGATGAGCTGGCAGGTTTATCGGCAAGCCATATTGAACTGCTTAAACAATATGGCAAACAGCATGAACTGGATCAGCCAGTGGCGACCTTAGATTTTCCGTCCTATCTGGCCATCATGACCCATGCTGAAAACCGCAGTCTGCGCCAGGAAATCTATAAAGCCTATACCACACGTGCTTCAGATCAGTCCGATAAGTCTGAGTTTGACAATACCCCTGTGATGGAAGAAATCTTAAGTCTGCGCCAGGAAATGGCTGCGCTCCTCGGCTTTAACAATTATGCTGAATATTCTCTGGCCAGTAAAATGGCACCCAGTGTCGATGCTGTAGATGATTTTTTGCGTGATCTGGCAGCGCATGCGCGTGCCCCGGCTGAAAAAGAGATTGCTGAACTGAAAGCGATTGCAGCGGAAGATGGCATTACTGACTTACAGCCTTGGGACAGTGGTTATTATTCAGAAAAACTGAAAATGCAGCAGTTTAACCTGTCTCAGGAAGCACTAAAGCCGTATTTCCCTGCACCGAAAATCCTGCAAGGTCTGTTCAGTATTGTGAACCGTTTATACGGCATTCAGGTCATTGAACGTGAAGCACCCGTCTGGCATCCAGATGCGCGTTATTTTGAACTAGAAGATCAAGGTCAGGTGATTGGCGGTTTCTATTTCGACCTATATGCCCGTCAGGGTAAACGCGGTGGTGCCTGGATGAGCGGCTTCCGTTCACGGATGCAAACCGCAGATGGCTTACAAAAACCGATTTGCTATATGGTCGGTAACTTTACCCCACCGGTGGGCAATCGCCCTGCCTTGCTAACCCATGATGAAGTCATCACCCTGTTCCATGAGTTTGGCCATGGCCTGCACCACATGCTGACCGAAGTCGACAATATTGCGGTGGCAGGGGCTCACGGCGTAGCTTGGGATGCTGTCGAATTGCCAAGCCAGTTTATGGAATTTTGGGCCTGGGATCAGGAAAGTCTGGACTTGCTCAGTGCACACATTGAAACCCAGGCATCCTTACCAGCAGAGCTGCTGAAATCCTTGCTGGATGCCCGTTTTTTCCAGTCAGGTATGCAGACATTGCGTCAGCTTGAATTTGCCTTATTTGATTTAAGCATCCACCGTGCCCATCCGGCCCTCAATGCCGAGCAGATTCAGAACTGCCTGAATGAGATCCGTCAAAAATATGCGGTCTTGCCTACCACCGCCTATAACCGTTTTCAGCACAGCTTCAGTCATATTTTCGCAGGCGGCTATGCAGCTGGCTATTATTCATACAAATGGGCAGAGGTTTTGGCCAGTGATGCCTTTGAACGCTTCGAACATGAAGGTATTTTTAACACTGAAACCGGAAAGCAGTTTAGACAGAATATTCTAGCAGTTGGCGGAAAAGATCAGGCACTTGATGCATTTATCAATTTCCGCGGACGCGAGCCAAAAATAGATGCATTACTACGTCATCAAGGTTGGACGAACGCGTCTAAAAACGCTTAAACTAGGTTTTTTAAGTTGATCACAAGGTGAGTATGATGACCATTAAACGTCGTTTCATTGCAGGCGCAAAGTGTCCAAAATGCCAGGCACTGGATCGGGTTGTCATGCTGACCTCTGGTGAAAATGAGTGGATTGAATGTATCGAGTGTGGTTATGAAGAAAACCGCCCGACGCATATCGATCAACCTGAAACACCAGCTGCTCCGGATGAAGTCGGTGTGGTTCAGTTTAAACCTCGTTCAGCAAAATAAAATCGGGTTCAAGCGATGTCAGTAGAACAAAGGAATAATCCTAAACTTTTGATAGGAATCATTGGGGCTTTAAGTGCTGTGGCAATATTGGTCGTGGTTTATCAATGGCTAAATCATGTGCCCGCAGCCACCACCGAACAGGAACAGACAGTGATCACTCGTCCAGCGGCTCCACCTGTAGCTGAGCCACTTCAGGAATCTGCTGGCCGCCAGAACGAATCCGCAGCGCCACAGGTTCTGGTGACGGACGATATGATGAACACAGCCGTTCCGACCACGCCTGCACTGGCCAAAGAAGAAGTAGCCAAACTGGAAGATCTGCAAGCCCAGCTCAATGACCAGAAAGCGACCTTAGAAGCTCAGCATAATGATGCCGACCAGCTGATTCAGTTAAAGGAAGAACAGATCAAGCTACTTGAAGCCCAACTGGCACACAGCCAATAAGCCTTTCATACTCCATTTCGGCTAGAATAGTTTCAATCTTCTAGCCCTCTGAGTTTCATGCCCACTCCTCCGACTTCGCATCTGCTTAAAGCGATTTTATTGCTGACCTGCTCTGCTCTGCTGTTTTCAATGATGGGTGTGTGTATCCGCTATGCTTCACAAACTGTAGACAATGCCACTGTGGTCTTTTTCCGCAATGTGGTTGGATTGTTTATTTTTCTCCCGCTGATTTTAAATAAGGGAGTTGGTTTTTTCCGGACAGAAAAAATCTGGATGCATATCTGGCGCTCTGTGGTCGGATTGATGGCCATGTATGGCTTCTTTTATGCCATTGCCCATTTGAAACTCTCAAATGCCATGGTCTTTACCTATTCTTCTCCTATTTTTATTCCTTTAATTGCCTGGCTATTCTTAAAGGAGAAAGTCACAGCCAGTATGATCGTCGCTGCCAGTATTGGTCTGGTAGGTGTCATCTGTGTGGCCAAACCTGATACCGGACTGTTTAACCTGATGGCTGTCATTGGCTTGGGAGCAAGTTTTCTGGCCGCCATGGCGTTTGTGACGGTACGTGCTCTAACTCAGACCGAGCCTCCGGAACGCATTGTGTTTTATTTCTGTCTGATCGGCAGCTTAATTTCGGTCATTCCCATGTTTTGGTCTTGGCGTCCTTACAGCCTGACTGAATTGGGCTATTTGATTACCGCCGGACTTCTGGCCAATATCAGCCAGCTCTTTATGTCCACAGCCTATAAACTGGCCCCTGCGGGACAGATTGGTCCGGTCAATTATATTGCGATTGTGTTTGCGGGTCTCTGGGGCTACGTGTTCTGGCATGAAGTACCAGATTTTTCCAGCCTGCTGGGCTTAAGTCTGATTTTCTGCGCAGTCTTACTCTGTAGTCCGCTATTACAAAGCAAACTTAACCGGGCTAAATCCTCTTAGACCAAACCCATGTCTCTCAAATCTAGGACTGTACGCACTATACAGCTGCACTATATCCATGTCGGGTTTTATAGTGTCCGGTCACTCAAAAAAATAGATCATCAGAGCTATTTTTTTGAAAAAAGATAAATTGGATTTTTTGATAAAAAAAAACTTATACCATACTGAACACCACTGCTACTCACAACAGACCTGTATGCTGACAGGATACAAATCTGTGGCATCTTCCAACTGAAGACCTGTGCGAAAACCAGAATAAAAAAATCACCATTTGTACTATAAAAATATTTCTATATTTGGCCTTGCTCTTCTTCTCGTTCAGCCAGCCATAGAGAAAATTAAAGAAAAAACCACCCGAAGGTGGTTCTTAGTCTTACTCTGCCTTCCTTTAAAAAGAAGGGAGAGGATTATGGCGTCGTGATTAGTGACCTGTCCCGTTAATGGCTTTGGTCATGTCTTCAACCACTTTCTTCGCATCCCCGAAGATCATCATGGTTTTATCATTATAGAACAGGTCATTGTCCAGACCGGCATAACCGGTGGCCATAGAACGCTTGATCACCATGATGGTACGTGCCTTATGCGCTTCCAGAATTGGCATACCGTAAATTGGAGAACTTGGATCATCTTTTGCTGCCGGGTTCACAACGTCGTTTGCACCAATCACCAGTACGACATCAGTTGCCGGGAAGTCCGAGTTAATCTCGTCCATTTCCAGAATATCCTCATAAGGCACATCTGCTTCAGCAAGCAGTACGTTCATATGACCTGGCATACGACCTGCAACCGGATGAATCGCGAAACGAACTGTTACGCCCTGCTCTTTTAGCAAGTTTGCCAGCTCTTTGACTGCATTTTGCGCACGGCCTTGTGCCATACCATAACCCGGTACAATGACTACGCTGTCCGCATTTGACATCAGGAAGCCGGCATCATCTGCTGAACCTGAACGGTGGTTACGCTGTACTTGTTCGCCCGCTGCTGCTGCCAGTGCAGCACCGCCACCCATCGCTCCACCAAACAGTACGTTGATAATGGAACGGTTCATGGCTTTACACATGATGTAAGACAGAATCGCACCAGAGGAACCGACCAATGAACCTGCAACAATCAGCATGTTGTTTTCTAGCGTGAAACCAATGCCTGCCGCTGCCCAGCCTGAGAATGAGTTCAACAGAGAAACCACAACCGGCATGTCACCCCCACCCACTGGGGCAATCCACACCCAGCCAAAGGCTAGCGCAAGAGCTGTCATGATCCAGAAAGCGTTCATATTACCGGTCAGGAAGAAGTAAACCCCTGCTGCCAGCATGGCAATAAAGATTAGGGCCTGAACCGGTTTGACCCAGCCACCTGAAATGGTTTTGGCCCATTTTTTTGCCGCCAGTTTACCGTAGGCAAATACAGATGCAGTAAAGGTAATCGCTCCGACGAAACAGCCTACAAACAGTTCAAATAAATGAACCTTGCTCATTTCATGGAAAGTCACACCATTGGCTGTCAACAGATCTGGACCCAGTTCAGCCAGCTTGTTGTTATGGATAATCGCGGCGACAGCAATCAGTACCGCTGCCAGACCCACCAGAGAGTGCATCAAAGCTACTGTTTCCGGCATTTGGGTCATGGGCACAGTACGTGCACGCGCAATCCCCACAACCCCACCCAGCAGCATAGCTCCAACAATCATCCAGATCACAGGATTATCAGCCACAAAGAAAGTGGTGATCACTGCAATTGCCATGGCAATCATGCCGTAGCGGTTACCTGCAATCGCGGTTTTAGGACCCGACAAACCTCGTAGCGTTAAGATGAAAAGTACGGCACCTACCAGGTAGAACCAATCCGCATAGTCTTTAATGAATTCCATGGATTAGCCCTCTTTCTTCTTTTGCTTCGGTTTGAACATTTCCAGCATCCGTGCAGTCACGGCAAAGCCACCAAAAATATTGATGCTGGCCAGAAATACCGCAATCGCACCCAGTACACTGACCACATTGATGGTCTGGAAATGTACGCTGCCTTCTACGCCCACCATTGGCAAGCCAACGGTTTGGATCATTGCGCCCACGATAATAATCGACGACAAGGCATTGGTCACCGCCATCAAGGGGGTATGCAGTGCAGGAGTTACGCCCCAAACCACGTAGTAACCCACGAAGATGGCCAGGACAAAAATCGTAATTGTTTCAACCATGAGTCTGCTCCTTAACCACGTTTTAACAGCACTTGGCCGCCGTGAGTGACAAGTAGGGCTTTTTGAATTTCATCTTCCTGATTCAGAACAAAGTTCTTCTCAGCATCAAAAAGGGTTTCTACAAAGTTATAGACGTTACGTGCATAGAGCGCTGATGCTTCAGTCGATACCGTCGATGGAATATTGGGTACACCCAGAATCTTCACACCGTTTTCAGTGACAACAGTTTCGCCGCACTTTGAACCTTCAACGTTACCGCCGGATTCCACCGCCATATCCAGAATCACGGAACCCGGTTTCATCTTGGCTACAGTTTCAGCTCGGATTAAACGCGGTGCATCACGGCCTGGCAATAGCGCAGTGGTAATCACGATATCTGCATTCGATACCGCTTTATCGACAATAATGGCCTGATCCTGGATGTACTGTTCACCCGGCATCCACCCATAACCATTTTTGGCAGCATCTGCCGCTTTTTGTTGCTCTTCAGCAGACATCGGTACGTCTAACCATTTACCACCTAACGATTCAACCTGATCTTTGGCAGTTGGACGCAGGTCTGTGGCTTCAACGATGGCACCCAAACGCTTCGCGGTCGCAATCGCTTGCAGACCAGCCA
>NZ_SMTB01000105.1:0-7330 GCF_006864105.1 Acinetobacter sp. RF14B
GCTTTAGAAGAAGCCACTGTTTATGCTCATGACCGCGTGGCCTTTGGCAAACCGATTTTTGAACAGCAGGCAATCTCTTTTCGGTTAGCCAGCATGGCCACCGAAATTGAAGCCGCGCGCCAACTGGTGCATTTTGCTGCACGTAAAAAGGAAACCGGTGAAAGCTGTTTAACCGAAGCCTCTATGGCCAAGCTCTTTGCTTCGGAAATGGCCGAACGTGTCTGTTCCAAAGCCTTACAGATTTTTGGCGGTTACGGTTATCTGAAAGACTTTCCGATTGAACGAATTTATCGCGATGCGCGGATTTGTCAGATTTATGAAGGCACTAGCGATATTCAGCGTCTGGTAATTGCACGCAGTTTATAATTTTAAAGGGATTTTTATCATGCAATGGCAAACGATTTTACTTGAACAGCGTAGCGGGGTTGGACTGATTACTTTAAATCGTCCGCAAGCCTTAAATGCACTGAACAACCAGCTGATTGTTGAAGTCAATCAGGCACTGGATCAGCTGGAAAAAGACCCAGAGATTGGCTGTATGGTGATTACCGGTTCGGAAAAAGCCTTTGCTGCCGGTGCCGATATCAAAGAAATGGCAGATTTAAATTTTCCACAAATTTATCTGGATGATTTTTTCAGTCTGGCCGATCGAATTGCCCAGCGCCGTAAACCGTTAATTGCCGCAGTGAGTGGCTATGCCTTGGGTGGTGGTTGTGAACTGGCGCTGATGTGTGACTTTATTTACTGTGCCGATAATGCAAAGTTTGGTTTGCCTGAAGTTACTTTAGGCGTGTTGCCCGGCATTGGCGGAACGCAGCGTTTGACCCTGGCCATTGGTAAAGCCAAAGCCATGGAAATGTGCCTGACCGCACGTCACATGGGCGCACAAGAAGCTGAGCAAAGTGGTCTGGTGGCTCGTGTCTTTGCCAAAGAAGAATTGTTGGAACAGACGCTGCAAGCTGCAGAAAAAATTGCTGAAAAATCTTTGCCTGCAGTGATGATGATTAAAGAATCGATTAACCGGGCTTTTGAAGTCAGTCTGGCCGAAGGTCTACGCTTTGAACGACGGGTATTTCATTCTATTTTTGCTGGTTCTGATCAGAAAGAAGGTATGCAGGCCTTTGTTGAAAAACGTCCAGCCAAATTTACCCATCAATAAAAAAGAATAGGAAAAAAATAATGAGTGCTGAAAATAATTTAGTGATTAGCGTACAGGGAGTTCTGGGCATCATCAGCCTGGACCGCACTAGCCATTTAAATGCCTTAACCCTACAGATGATTCAAGGTATTCAGTCACAATTAGATCAGTGGCGCCATGATCCAGAGGTGCAAGCGGTTCTGATCAATTCTAACAGTCCCAAGGCATTCTGTGCCGGAGGAGACATCCGCTATCTGTATGACAGTTATCAGGCAGGCAATACCCAATATCAGGACTTTTTTGCCACTGAATATACGATGCTGAGCACACTGCGCAATTTCCCAAAGGCCGTCATCGTGATGATGGATGGTTATGTTCTGGGTGGAGGCTTTGGACTGGCGCAGGCATGTCATATTAAAGTGACCAGTGAAAAATCACGCTTTGCCATGCCAGAAACGGCGATTGGCTTTTTCCCTGATGTGGGAGCCACCCATTTCCTGTCCCGACTGGATGAAGTTGGCGTTTATATGGCACTGACTGGTGAGCAGATCAGCAGTAGCGATGCGTTATATCTGGATCTGGTCGATTATCATGTGCCGAGTGAAAATTTTGCTAAACTAGAAGCGGCATTGAGCGCTGCGCCTATTTTAAATCCGGTGGAAATCCGTAAAATCATCAGTGCGTTTATCACCCATCCGGTAGAAAGCGAGTTGCAAAAACGTATCGGACTGATTAACAAACATTTTTCTTATCCGCGTCTGGAGGAAATTGAACATAGTCTGGCTCATACAAGGGATGCCCTTGATCAGGACTGGGCCAAGAAAATGCTGGACCTCTTGCAGCAACGTCCGCGGATGGCAAAACAAGTCAGTCTGAAATTACAGCAAACCGGTCAGAATCTGTCGCTGGAAAAATGTATGCAGTTAGAACGGGATTTGCAAGATATCTGGTTAGAGCAGGGCGATTTCATCGAGGGTGTACGTGCACTGATCATTGATAAAGATAAAAATCCGCAGTGGCAAATAGACAATGTAAACTTTGAAAAAACGTTGGAAAAATGCTGGCCCGCCTGGACTAGGCAATATATAGATTCGCTTTGTTATAAATAATCGAAAGTTATTGTAAAAAAACCGAATCCGGCTTAAGCCAATGATTCCATAACCTGAATTATTGGCTTGTTGCGATGAATTCATTGATATGCGCATAACCATGCATAAATTCTACTGATAGACTCATGAAGACTAGGTGCTTTACTCGTCACTAAATTGGATTGGCCTTGCAAAAAGCTGAACTGAATAGCGGTTCTATTTTATAGCGTTGTTTTAAGTGATGTTTATCTGATGTACTGAGTTGAACAGCCTGTCTGTTCTTTCGACGGTATATAATTAAATCAATTCGTTGATCTATTAACCTGCTTTTGAGTTGTTGGCTAATATAGCCATGAACTGCATGAAGCTTTATAGCTAAACCTTCGACCAATTGCTCAACCCTTTTGTCAGCAATATGCCCATTCGATAAAGCAGAACAGGCGATTTCACCCAATCGATTCATCGCAAGAGATAACCTATAGCCATAAAACCAGCCCATTGAACTTTTACTGCACAGCATAATTCGCTCCTATTAAACCTTAGCACTAGCGCTTAAGGTTGGGGGGAACTCAACAGCTAGCTCTAGTCTTTTTATTTTTCCAGTTAATTTCTTAGCCGCGATTCGGGTTAAAAATCCTATACAAAAAATAGCAAAACATAAAATATTTGTGTTCACAATAAAGTGTTAACCAAGAGGATAAGGATAGCCTTTTGCGATCTAAATATATAATTGCTGCCATTACTTTAATTTTTTTTGCGACCTTGTGTGGACTCTTAATTGGCATTTGGGTGTTTCAGTATTTTAAGATTTATATTCCATTACAAGATCAGCAAGTAAGTATTGATTTGAAAGAGCCTTTGCAGGCTGAGGTTAAAATTCATGATGCTTTAAATGTGGATGTTCAGGGAAATGTAAATGCTGAAATTCCCATTCAAGAAAATCTCAATATTCCTTTAACCCAATCACTGACCCCGCGCGTGTACTTTGATAACTATGTGCCGATTAAAACGGTTATTCCGGTTAATGAGGTATTAAAGGTAAAGCAAAATATCCCGATTGATACCCGGGTTAAGGTAAATGTCTTAGGAAAGGATATTAGCTTGCCACTCAAAGGCACGATTCCGATTGATCTGGACGTTCCTCTGCAACTGAAGGTTCCACTGGAGCAAAAAGTCCATTTGAAATTTGATGCACCTGTAAAAACGGTATTAAAAGAAAATCTGAATATTCCACTTAATACTACATTAAAAACCAGTATTCCAATTCAGGGGCATCTGAATGTACCTATTCAAACTGCATTACAAGCGAGTGTAGATGTACAAAACACCTTGCCAATTACGATTCAGCAAGGTGAGTTGGAAATTGCTTTGGATAGCTTGAAGCTCAAGCGAACACCGACGCCCTCAGCAATTCATACAGCCAATGAATAGGAGGGAAAAGTATGCCTATTTCTATTCGTATATGGGCGATTCTGTTTGTAATTACGACTTGCAGTATTGCCGTGCTGTTCTGGTTCTATCTGAATATACAGGCCAGCATGCATATCAAGGCACAGCATGCTTCAGTCAGATTACCAGACGCATTGCCCACTAAAATTTCAATTGGAAATCATTTACAGACCCATGCCCAAGGAAAGCTGGACACAGAGATTAACATTAATCGTGGACTCGATTTACCTTTACGAGGCAAATATCGGGCAAATTTACAGTTTGCCGTTGTAGTACCAGTTTCGGTAAATATCGATTATAAAACGATGATTAAAGTCGATCAGATGATGTCACTTGAAACCTCCACCAATCTGATCTACCAAAATAAGTTATTGCCGACCTTTCCTTTAAAAATGGATGTGCCGATTCGTCTGGATCTACCATTTCAGCTGAAACAAAATTATCGGATTCCCATCAGAATCCTGTTTGATGGGCCCGTATTTTTAGGCTTTGATGAGTCCTTACATTTACAGGTAAAACATGATTTTAAACCTCAGCTTGAAATGAATGACCCGATGACTATGCGTAAAATCACCACCTTTCATGCCACCATGCGGAATATCGAACGAAATACCAAAGCCAATTTGGAGATGCACATGCAGTTGCCCCTGAAGCAGATTCACCCTTAAAAGCCTCTATATTAAAGTGATTAATTTTTGGGAAAAATAAACTTGTGGCTTCAATCCTGTTTTGATAACTTACTTAATGTAAGTACATAACAAAAAGTAAGATTTTTGATTAAAGGGAAGGACTTTATGGCGACTTATGAAACCAGTAAATTGCTTGGTCAAGTGTTATCTGTAGATTGTCCGTCACGAGGGATCTTGGAGCATCTTACCAACAAGTGGTCAGTGCTGGTCTTGCGTTGCTTAAGTGAGGGAGTACATCGCTTTAGTGAATTAAAGCAGCGCATTGAAGGAATCAGTGAAAAGATGCTGGCGCAAACTTTAAAAATGTTAGAGCAGGATGGTTTTATTTTAAGAACCGTCTATCCGGTGGTACCGCCGAAAGTAGAATATCAGCTAACCATATTAGGTTCGCAGGCGGCTGAAAAAGTGAATTATCTGATTGGCTGGGTAGAGCGAAGTTTACCGGAAATTTTAGATAATAAATCGCGTATTAGCCCATAGGTTTTAAATTGTTTTGCCAGAGTTGGAATGAAAAGATTGGTATATTCAGTGATCAAGCGATTCATAATATCGTGACTGGCTTGATTTTATCAGGGACTATTTATTTTAAGTGCTCAAGCGTCGATAAAGCTTGAGTTCCCATAATCTTTCATTGTTTAACGGCTAGGTTGATATAAATCTATAGAGCCGCTGCTGTTTATCCTTGAAAAGAATATACGCACTCTATCAAGAGTACAAGTTGTGATGACAAAGGATACTTGGCATCCTGTGAAACATTTGCAGACATACACTGGACTCTTGTAAAACTGACAGCATTCTAAGCAGAGAGCGGCTAAATCAGAAATAACTAAAAACACCAAGCTCATTGATAGGGCATATAGTTGACTAGTGCAGTTAAATGAATAAATCTCAGAGATTTAAAGCTTTTAAGCCAGCTTGACGAAAATATTGAAGAAATAAGCGTTCTCGTTGGAATAGTACATAAATTTAGTCGTGAAATTCTTTAAAATATGGCAGAATAGGCGGTTTTAAAGATTTTAGAGGATTGGCAAGATGCGCTTTGTTGATGAAGCAGTCATTACCGTAGAGGCTGGCGACGGTGGCAATGGCGTAGCCAGTTTTCGCCGTGAAAAATTTGTACCATTTGGTGGTCCGGATGGTGGTGATGGTGGTCGTGGCGGCAGCATTTATATTGAAGCTGATGACAACACCAGTACCCTTGTAGATTATCGTTATACCCGTAAATTTCGCGCTGAACGTGGTAAAAACGGTGCTGGCGCAAACTGTGCTGGTCGTGGTGGCGAATCAGTCGTATTAAAAGTTCCAGTAGGAACAACTATCGTTGATTCTGAATCGGGCGATATTATTGGTGACCTGGTTGAAAATGGTCAAAAGGTTCTAGTGGCTCAAGGTGGTCAGGGCGGTTTGGGGAATACACACTTCAAATCATCGACCAACCGTTCTCCGCGTAAATGTACGCATGGTGTCAAAGGTGAATTCCGCGAAATCCGTCTCGAGCTGAAAGTACTCGCAGATGTGGGCTTGCTGGGTATGCCAAATGCAGGCAAATCAACGTTTATCCGCGCAGTCTCGGCAGCCAAACCAAAAGTGGCAGACTATCCGTTTACGACTATGGTGCCAAATCTGGGTGTAGTTGATGCAGATCGTTACCGTTCATTTGTAATGGCAGACATTCCGGGGCTGATCGAAGGAGCTTCCGAAGGTGCAGGCTTGGGGATTCGCTTCCTGAAACATTTGGCACGTACCCGTATCTTACTGCACATTGTGGATGTCCAGCCAATTGACGGTTCCGACCCTGCTTATAATGCCCGTGCGATTATGAACGAGCTGCAAAAATTCTCCCCGACATTGTCAAAATTGCAGATTGTTCTGGTGTTGAACAAGGTTGATCAGCTTCCAGCAGAGTCACGTGAAGAGTGGTGTAATCACATTCTGGAAGAATTGCAATGGGAAGGTCCGGTCTTTAAGACCTCAGGCTTGACGGCTGAAGGAACCAAAGAGGTCGTCTACTACCTGATGGATCAGATCGAAGAGCAGCGCGAACGCGAAGTTGAAGATCCGGAATATGCAGCAGAGATGAAAGCATTCCGTGATCAGCTGGAGGCTGAAACACGTGAACAAACCATCGCTGCCAAAGAAGCGTATCGTGAGATGCGTCGTCAGCAACGTCTTGCCGGTGCGCTGGATGACGAAGATGATGAAGATGGCGATGATGATGTAGAAGTGTACTACGTACGCTAATTCTGTAGAAAAAAGTCTGAGGACAAGATGATAGAAGTGGTAGATGGGCAACGTCAGCTCAAGGGTTGTAAACGAATCGTTGTGAAAATCGGATCATCTTTACTCACAGCAAATGGGCAGGGACTAGATCTGGATGCGATCTCGCATTGGGCGGGACAGATTGCAGATTTATACAATGCTGGACACGAAATTATTTTGGTGTCTTCAGGTGCTGTGGCTGAAGGGATGGTTCGGATGAAACTTGAGAGTCGACCCACCGATCTACCCAGTCTTCAGGCCTGTGCTGCAATCGGACAAATGGGCCTGATCCAGACATGGTCAAGTGTACTGGAAAAGCACGAGATTCAAACTGCACAAGTGTTATTGACCCATGATGACCTGGCAGATCGCCGTCGTTATCTCAATTCATGTGATGCCTTGCAGAACCTGATTGACTGGCGCGTGATTCCGGTGATCAATGAAAATGACACCGTTTCTACCGAAGAGATCCGCTTTGGTGATAACGATACTCTGGCGGCGATGGTGGCTGGTCAGGTGCATGCAGACTTGCTGATTATTTTGACAGATCAGGAAGGTATGTTTGATTCTGACCCGCGCTCAAATCCCGATGCCAAACTGTTCCATACGGTTCGTGCAATGGATGAAAGCCTGTTTGATATGGCGGGTGGCGGCGGCAAATTTGGTCGTGGCGGTATGCTGACCAAAGTCCGTGCTGCACGTCTGGC
>NZ_SMTB01000106.1:0-7235 GCF_006864105.1 Acinetobacter sp. RF14B
GTGCCTCGGAAGAAGTAGCTGGCATCGGTTGCTGTGCAGGCTGTGGAGGTGCAGGCTGATTGACCAGGCGCACCTGCCCTGAATTGACCAGGCTTTCTAAAGAGCCTTGCTTGCCGTTGACGGTGGTACTAATTTTGGCTTTAGCTAGGCTTTCCAGAGTTTCACCTGGCTGTACAGGTGGCTCGGCAAAAGCAGCCGCACTTAGGACACTGGTAAATAAGCCCACACCTAAAATTTGAGTTAATTTGGAATTCATGCAGACTCCATGATTGTACGTAATTTAAATAGCTTTATACTGTTGCATAGTCATTCTGTTGCCGCAATGAAAGCTACTGAATACTCAGAAAACCCTATTTAAAAACCATCAAAAAATAGACATTTTGTTACAGGAAAGACCTGAATGAGCAGGGTTTGTTTAATTGTTAGGCGAATAACAGGGGCGAGATATACTTCATATACACAGCTTGTTAAGCTCGCCAAAAATCAATATTGATCGGAAAATAGCAGTTGTCAGCATGGCCAAGAAGCAATCTAAACCGAAGAGTGGTGTAACTCCGTTGTTAAAAGGAAATAGTGTCAAAATCATCTTGGGTGTAGTGGCCTCGGTCAGTTTTGCGATTGCATTTGGTCAAGAAAGGCTGGGTCAGTGGGTGTCTTTGGGAACGACGTCAAACTCATCTTGCCTGGCACAGTTTTATTATGATGCTCCACCTTATCTGATGAAAGACAGTCTGAAAAAAGACAGTTATTCACTGTGTTTTAATGGCTTTAATGTTGGATATTCAGGGGTGTCGAAAACTCCGCTCTGGGTGGCAGAGGTTTTAACGCCTGCACGGCTGAGCCAAAAAATTCCGCGTGAAGACAGCTTCCATGAAGAAGGACGTGTGAAGGCAGTACATCGCGCGACGCTGGCGGATTATCGTGGTTCAGGCTATGACCGCGGGCATATGGCGCCTAATGCGGATATGCCAACCAAGGCAGCCCAGTATGACAGTTTTTCGCTGGCCAATATGGTGCCGCAAGCCCCTAAAAATAATCAGCAGGTCTGGCGTGAACTGGAAGAGGCAACCCGGGCAATAGTCACGCGACAAAAGCAGGATGTGTATGTGATTACTGGTCCGGTCTTTGCTGCGAAAAAACTGAAAACCATTGGTAATGGCGTCATTGTGCCAACCGCCGTCTATAAAGCGATTTATATGCCAAAAACCGGGGCGATCGGGGCGTATTATGCGCCAAACGATAATTCACAAACGGTTCGAGTTGTGAGTGTCTGCTATCTGGAAGAAAAGCTGGGAATTAACCTGTTCCCCCAGTTAACCGAAGAGCAAAAACGTAATACCTACCATTTACCGTTGACGGCCAGAGCTGTGAAAGCCAGCCAGAAGATTGCCTATTCCCACTGGGATGCAGAAAGCCAGTGTGCCGAAGCTGTGTCCAAGGAAAACTTGCAGGCCTTGCAGCGTGAATTTAAAGCGGTGACCAGCGATAGCCCGACGCAAAATAGAAACACCGCTGCAAGCAATACGACAGAAAGCAATACTCAGACGGCTTTGATCAGCCAGTTGACCGAAGCGATTCTTCAGTTCATTCTGCAACTGCTGAAATAGACTTGCTGTAAAAAGCCTGATTCGGGTAGCATGCAGAGAGTACTTTAGAATAAGCAGATAGGATGGGGCCACTATGTTTAAAGCCTATAAAGATGGCAATGAGTCGCATGCCATTCATGATCTGACAGTTGAAAATGATCTGGACTGTGTCAGCCTGTATGGTAATTTGCAAATTACCAAAGACCAGGCTGGACTCAAGGCTGCCAAAGTCTTGCAGGCGCTGCTGGATGATATTGTTCAGGAACTGGAAAATACCCCTGATTTACCAGAAAAAATTGAGCATGATGAAGCTCATGAAATCGAGAATCCGTTTTTATAAAGAAGTAAACCAGGATCTGGTTAAGGTCGCCTCTAAACTTTTTTAGAAAAAACTGAAGCTGCGACTGGGCTGTGATTGATACTTTTGCTTGAATCCTGAATTTTTCCTTTTTTTAGCGCAGCATCCTCTTATCTACGCTGCTATTTTGCACTGGCTAAATAATTAGAACGCCATTGCTGCGGGGTCTGCGCCGTCCAGTGCTTGAAGGCACGCTGAAAAGCACTCTGTTCAGAATAGCCAAGCAGCAGGGCAATTTCTTGCAGGCTCAAGCGTGAGTCCTTTAAATATTGCTGGGCCATCATGCAGCGGATTTCCTGCATGCGCTGCTGGTAGGTTTTCCCCTGCTGCTGTAAATAACGCTGTAATTTGCGTACGGACAGGTTCATCTGCCGGGCAATTGCCTCAATCTGAAACATGTTTTTTTGCAGGCCAGCCAGTATGGCTTGCTGTAAACGTTGATCCATATCGGTGGCATGAGGTAATTTTTCTAACAGGCCCTCAGCTTGCTGTTTAAGCAGTTCCTGCAAGGTCTGATCACCTTGCCGCAGAGGCCGGGACAGCTCTGAAACTGTCAGTTGAATCTGGGCTTTATCCTGATTAAAACGTACCTTGGCGCGGAAATACTGCTCGTAAATCATGGTATTTTTGGGTGGAGAGCGTTTGAAATGAACCTCATGCAGCCGAATATCATGGATATCCAGAATCGATTTGAGAAACTCCATTAACAGGGCAATCGCGACTTCATCGGTGATCTGGGAGGACAGGTTAAAGGGGATATCGTCCCAGCCAATGCTGAGGATCTCATTATGGATAGATATCTGCAAAGGTGTGCCGTCATAGATCAGACGGTGATAATCATGATAGCGCATGAGCGCATCGCTCAGGGTTTCACAGGACAGGGCAATATAGGCCAGTATGCCTAAATATTTCGGTTGTACGAGTGCGGCAATTTCCAGGCCGAGTGCCGGGCGCTGCAACTGTTGTTCCAAGGTGGTTAACAGATCATGCCAGATGACATAATCAAAACGTTCCAGTGGCTGAACATCCAGCAATTTTTGTGGTGGTTTCAACTGATATTTATTATAAAAAGCCAGCAGCAAATGACCTAAACCACCATAGACTGAACCCGCATAATCTTTCTGAGTCTGCATGTTTAAAGTTTTTAGTATTTTGTCGTATTTTGTCAATCATATTGAAGTTTAGGGTCAATATCTAGTCTTTTACTTGATCTATAGTAGAAAGAAAAAGGAGAGTCTGATCATGTGGAAAGGTTTTTTGACAGGACTGGTCGTGGCCAATGGTTTTGAGTGGTTTGCCCATAAATATATATTGCATGGAACCCATAGAGCAGGGCAGGCACGTTATAGCCCGGTCCCGGAAAGTATGCGTTCACATTGGGAGCATCATCGTGAAGTGCGTAAAACGGAATTCTCGGATATTGGTTATGTAGAGGGCTACAAGAACTGGCGTACCCGTAATGAAATCGGTTCGCTGGTGGTGGTGGCCAGTGTTTTTGGACTTGCATTTTATCCTGTGTCCAAAGGAATGGTTCTGGCGACCTTGTATAGTGCGGGCAACTATTATTATATTCACCGCCGCGCCCATCTGGAGCCAGAATGGGCCAGAAAAAAAATTCCTTGGCATTATGACCACCATATGAACAGTAATCAGGATGCCAACTGGTGCGTGACCAAACCCTGGTTCGATTATCTGCTGGGTACCCGGGTCATTTCATCACCCGATTTGCAGGAAAAAAATCCTCTGGGTATTGCACTGCCTGAAGCCTTATCCACTCATTTGACCAGTCTGGCCAACCGTTATTTTCCGGCTAAATGGGCCAAAGTGCGAGACCAACTGCAATAACATCAACATCTAAGTGATGGGTATATAAAATAACAAGCAGTTCTCACTTTTGAGGTGGCGTCGTGTTTTGTCAATAAATAGGGGATCTATTGTCAATATTGTGCTGGAAAATTAACCTATATTGGTGCCTGTCGATCTGCTTGATCTCTCCGGTAGGCACGGAGATAGATGAAGCAGGAGGTAGATGAGATACCAAGTGCTGTAGTTATTCTTGGTTTTATAGGGAGTCGTCAGACTCCTTTTTTTTAGCTGAAATGTGTACTGTACAAGCCTAATAAGCAAAAAAAGAGCGCCATTCTACGCTCTTTTTTATTGGCTAGATTCTTAAATCAAGCAGATCACAGGCGCATTTCAATGCCCTGAGCGGCCATATAAGCTTTGGCTTCCGGAATGGTGTGCTGGCCAAAGTGGAAAATTGAAGCCGCAAGTACCGCATCTGCTCCGCCGTGAATAATACCGTCTGCCAGATGCTGTAAGGTGCCTACTCCACCTGAAGCAATGGTGGGAACCGTGACCCGGTCATTGATTGCACGCATGAGAGGAATATCATAACCGGCTTTGGTTCCATCGGCATCCATTGAGGTAATCAGCAGTTCACCTGCGCCATAACTGGCCATTTTCTCGGCCCATTGCAGTGCATCGATACCCGTCGGTTTACGGCCACCGTGGGTGAAAATTTCCCATTTGTTTTCGCCAGTTCTTTTGGCATCAATCGCCACCACAATACACTGGGCGCCGAAACGTTGCGAGGCTTCCTGAACAAACTCCGGATTAAAGACCGCAGCCGAGTTGATACTGACTTTATCTGCACCGGCATTGAGCAGCAGACGGATGTCTTCGACCTTACGCACGCCACCACCGACGGTTAACGGCACAAAAACCGATTCAGCCATACGTTCCACTGTACGATAAGTCGTGTCACGTCCATGATGTGTAGCAGTAATATCAAGGAAAGTGATTTCATCGGCACCCTGTTCATTATAACGGCGCGCCACTTCGACCGGGTCACCTGCATCACGGATATCAAGGAACTGAACACCCTTGACCACGCGACCATTATCAACGTCCAGACAAGGAATAATACGTTTAGCTAGCATAAATTTTTCCAATTATTACAGCCGATTATGAAACTCACCCACGCAAGCGCTACACCTTGGCAGATGGAAACGGTATTCTAGCAAAAATATGTAGGTTTTTTCGCAGGTTTTCTATGTCGGTTTATACCACTTTGACTTTAAAGGAAGTTCAGGAGTTCGCAGCACCGTATGGACTGAAGGTGATCGACCTGATTCCTATTCAGGCAGGCATTCAAAACACCAACTATTTTTTGGTCTGCGAAAACCGGCAATATGTCCTGACCATCTTTGAAGAACTGGATGACAAGGCGGCAGGAGAACTGGTGCCTGTACTGGAATGTTTGGGGCAGGCTGGACTGGCGGTACCAGTTCCCTTATCTCACTCTGGCAAAGCGATTCACCATATCAAGAATAAACCGGCCCAGATCGCACCGCGTCTGATGGGGGAGCATCCAATATCGCCTACCGTGGCTCAGGTTGAGGCGATTGCAGTGGCGCAGGCACAAATGCATATGGCCTTGCAAGACTTCGAACTGGAGCGCGCCTTTGTACGTGACCATGCCTATTGGTACGGTGTGGCGCTGGATCTCAAGTCCAGTTTAAGTCCGGCAGACAAGGTGTTACTAGGCAAACTTTTAGGTTTGTATGATGCTTTGACTGCGGTCTATCCAGACCGTCCACGCGGCTTTATCCATTCCGACCTGTTTCGTGACAATACCTTATTTCAGGGTGACGAGCTGAAGGGGATTCTGGATTTTTATGAGCTGAATAAAGACGAATTCCTGTTTGATATCGCGATTACCCTAAATGATTTCTGTAGCAATTATCCCGATGTTACTTTAAACGAAGAGAAGGCCCTGGCTTTTCTCACTGCCTATGAAGGTGCCCGTCCTTTAACTGAAGATGAAAAAGCCTGTCTGGAGCTGTATCTGGCCATGGCAGCCGGACGTTTCTGGATGATGCGTTTACAGGTGGCCCAGAAGAATACAACCGAGGGGCGTAGCGGGGCAGATATTTTGCAAAAAAATCCAATCGAGATGCGTAATATGCTGATTGAACGTTTAAAGTTTGTCACTGCTTAAATTGATATAAAAAAGGATAGGGCACATGCGTGATCAGGGGCGTCTGGTGGAATGGTTTGATGATAAGGGCTATGGTTTTATTCAGCCCAATGATCAGGCCAAAGACCGCGTGTTTTTGCATATCAAGGATTTTGCACGCCCGGGACCGCGTCCAATTGTTGGCTGTGCACTGGATTATCTGGTAATTCTGGATGAGCGCGGACGTTATCGTGCCCAGCAGGTGATGTACCTAAAAGCCTCTCAAGCCCGAACAGCGTCTGCACGCAAGCCAGCAGCGACCACAGCGCCTTCTCAAAAATTACAGCGCATGCAGATTGCTTGTGTGGTTTATATTCTGGTATTGGCAGGGCTGACTCTGGCTGGTCTGCTCAGTGGTTTGGTGTTGTTGTTCATCAGCCTGATCAATGCCCTGAGCTATTGGCTCTATGCTCAGGATAAGGAAGCTGCGCAACTCGGCAATCGCCGTATTCCGGAAAATACCCTGCATCTGGTGGCCTTTTTAGGCGGATGGCCGGCTGCCTGGCTGGCACAGCAAAAATTAAGGCACAAAACACAAAAACAACCTTTTAGGCAGATTTATTTTTGTACCATAGCCTTTAATATTATTTTAATGGTATGGCTGATTTCTCCCTTGAATAGTTTGAATATTTAGGAGCAGCCTCGGGAGCATGATGAACTACTCTATTGATAAAGATCCAAATCGAAGCCTAACCCTGATTCTGTATATTTTATATATTGTGGCGATTTTTAGCGCAGGCTTGCTGGCAATCATTGCCCTGGTGATTAACTATGTAAAACGTTCTGCGGTGCGCGGGACAATTTTTGAAAGTCATTTTACCTGGCAAATCCGCACTTTCTGGTGGTATCTGATCTGGAATATCATCGCTTTCATTCCTTTCCTGCTGTTGTTCTTTACCCATGACGATCCGGATCTCTTTACCGGTGTGGCTTTGGGCGCTTCAGCTTTTTGTATTGCCGTCATTGGTTTGTCCTGGATCTGGATTGTCTATCGGGCGATTCGCGGCATTATGCGCCTGAATGATAACCAGCCTATGTATCGTGCTGAACAGTGAATTTCTGGATTGAACTTTTAAATGAAAGCATATTTTTATTGTATTCAGGTTTGCACCTTCTGCTCTTGAGCGGGCTGAGATGCAGCTCAAGTGCAGAAGGCTGGCTATCCCAGCTTTTCCTTTTTTATTTTTCTGAGGAATTGGGGTTTCCATTCACTTGCAATGACACCTAGTACCACCATCAGCCCACCCAGCAGGGCCAGTGCGGGCAGGCG
>NZ_SMTB01000107.1:0-7191 GCF_006864105.1 Acinetobacter sp. RF14B
ATATATTAGAAAAGGCAGTGACTTGAATGACTATACGGATGCATATATTGCAGAAATTACTCAACGCTTGAATCATCGTCCAAGAAAAAGACTCGGCTTTAAAAGTCCGAGTCAGGTATTATGGCAATAACATGGTGTTGCACTTCAAATGCTAATCTAAGATATAATTAAGAAAATTTCATCCAGACCAAATTTCTTTTAGGTAGCCCATGCTCCTTAATTCTAAAATTGTGCGGCTTTTCTGGCAGTTGCCGAAACACGAAGTTTTGACGCTGCAGCAAAAGTATTAAATATCACTGCTTCCGCAGTAAGCTTGCGGGTACTTGGCTATTGCCCTGCCTGTCAGCCACACTCATTTCAAAAAAAGATTGCTTTGCATCTTCGGGTGGTCGATCAAAGTGAAACGCATAAGCTTTTGCAACAAGGCCAAGTCAATGCCTGCATTAGCAACCCAAATGAAGCCATGTAGGGCTGTAAAGCACATTGTCTTGGAAAGATGCGCTATCGTATGGTGGCGACCCCTGCTTTTGTACAATTGTGGTTCAAACGAGGGATAAGTTGAGAGGTGCTACCTAAGGCCTCTGCCGTTATTTATAATGATCAAGATCATCTGCATAGCCACACATTGCTGGCTCAATTCGGCTTACATCGACAATGCCTTTCTTTTTGTTACATTCCCTCTGCAACAGCATTTGCTGAGGCCATTTTTTCAGGACTTTATGGTTTAGTGCCTGAATATCAAATCGCTGACCGTCTTGAAAATGGCGCACTGGTCGAGATATTGCCAGAATGCCAATGCGATGTGCCATGGTATTGGCATCACTGGCAGCAGCAATCTCCTGCTCTTAGGGTATTAACCGGAGTGATCTTGCATCAGACCAGCTCCTTATTAAACCAGAGCCGTTTTTAGAGCCGAGCCTATTTAAGCTGCCATTGTCCAGAAACTACAATATTGACTTTTTCTCCAACCCCGCCAAATGCTTTTTTCATTCCAAAGTCACTGCGTGTTATCACTGTCGTCGCGTCAACATCCAAACGTTGGGGCTGGCTGATACTGGGTTTTAAGATAGTATCCAAAACCACCCGTCGGGTCACGCCCCGCAAGGATAAATCACCTGTAATACTGTAGTGATGAGGACCTAAAACGATAAATTCGCAGCTTGTGAAAGTCGCAGTCTGATATTTTTCAGCATCAAAGAAATCTTCACCCAGAATCAGATTACTCAGCGAGGGTTTATTTAAACTCAAACTTTTGATGTCGAGAACAAACTGGGCGGAGGCATGGAGTGGAGCTGCAGGATCAAAACTCATGCTAGACTGAATCTGCTCAAATTTACCTTTTACAATCGACACCCCCATCGACTTGATCTCAAAACCGACTTGGGTTTCTGGCGTGAGTTCCCATTGCTGAGGAGTGGCATGAGTAGTAAAATTTAAGCCCAGTATTCCTGCAACTAAGACGCTTTTCGCGATCCTGACATTCATCTGCTTCACTCCTAGGCCGCTGCAATTGCTTGCCTTGAGCTATTAGCTTACTCAAGATTGGTTTTGTCTTGAGTCAGGTATTTGTGCCGCAATTGTTGGTAAATAGGTGTTTTTTGAAATTGATGTAAAAACTCACTGGTTCCCAAGGGAAAAGCCGATTCAATAATTTTCCCAGTATAATAAGCTTCACGTAGCGGCGTTGCTGAAATTGCGCCTTTCAGGCTTTCAAGCTCGACCATCTCCCATTCAGGAAACAGCTTAAGATAATAGGAAGATTCATCCTTAAAATGGCCAATTAAACCCACTTTTGCATCTGGCTCAATGACACCTGTGACGAGTGATTTGACCAGTTTCTGCCATTTTTGGTCATTATAAACATCGACCACATGAACAAATTTGATCCGTTGCTGATCTTCAGCGGAAAAATTAGATAAAACCATCTGTTCACGCTCAGCAGCACTAAATGGATTTTTAATATTCCGTTCATTCTGTGCCGAACCTAAAGCCAGAATCACTTGCCGGCTTTGTTTTAATGCAATTTTAATGGTTTGCATATGGGCCAGATGAAAGGGCTGAAAGCGGCCAATAAAAACCAGATAATCAAATGTATAGTTCATAACAGATCAATTTTTTATGACTCGAGAGTTGTGTCGTTTAAATAAATATGCGACATAATAAACGCCATAAAATTAAATTAAGTTTTAAAGCAAGGATAGTACGATGACACTGAGCTGTATTCAACAACCTCATCCGCATTTAAACGCAATTTTAGATCAGGGCGTACTCACGCTGGCTATCAACCGCCCTGAAGCCAAAAATGCCTTGTATGGTGAATTGTACTTATGGATTGCCCAGGCGCTCGATGAAGCCGATCAGGACAGCAGTGTCCGGGTGGTAATTTTACGCGGTCAGGATGCAGATTTTAGTGCAGGCAATGACATGCAGGACTTTATGAAGTATGCAGCAATGAAGGGTCAGGCCCCTGCAGCGGAAGGCCCTCCTTTTATTTTATTAAAATCGGCAGCTAAATTTTCTAAGCCTTTGATTGCAGCCGTACGCGGTGTGGCTATTGGTATCGGGGTAACGATCCTGTTGCATTGTGACCTGGTCTATAGTGATCATACTGCCCTGTTCCAGATTCCTTTTGTCAGTCTGGGACTTTCTCCTGAAGGAGCTTCAAGTAAATTGTTAATTGAACAGGCGGGTTATCACAAGGCGGCTGAGTTATTACTTACTGCACAAAAATTTAACAGTGAAACAGCACGTTCAGCCAATTTAGTGAACAGTATTGAAGAAGAGGTTTATAGTAAAGCAGCACAGCAAGCTGCTCAACTGGCGGCCCTTCCACTGGCTTCTCTGGTCCAGTCCAAAGCCTTGATGAAACATAATTTAAATGAAATTGTTGAATGGATTGATCATGAAGCTGACATCTTTATGCAGCGTGTTGGCTCACCTGAAATGATGGAAGCAGTTGCGGCCTTTATGCAAAAGCGTAAGCCGGATTTTTCTCAATTCAACTAATTTAAGTTTGTCTATAAAACCACTTGGTTCGATAAGCTGGGTGGTTTTCTTATATTTCACTCCCATTTCTTTCCACATCACTGTAAAAAGAATATAAATACCATGACTGAAAAAAAGCGCTACCACGAGCCTGCTCCCCAAGATATTGATGTAAATAACTTCCGCAAGGTGATTGAAAGCCGCCGTTCGGTACGTAAATTTACCAGCAAAGCGATTCCTGCCGAAGTGCTCGATGATTGTCTGGACCTCGCCTTACTGGCCCCCAACTCATCGAACTTGCAGCCCTGGACCTTCTATGTGGTACAAAATCCCGCCAAAAAGAAACGCCTGGTGAAAGCCTGCATGAGCCAGCTGGCTGCCAAGACAGCATCTGAACTGATTGTCTGTGTTGCCCGCACTGACCGTATAGATGAAATGGCCAAACGTAATATTAATGAGTTTCCATTTCCAGAAGCCCCACCTGCAGTCAAGAAATACTACAAATACATTCCCTATAACTACAAAACCGGTTATCTGAATGCCTTTGGCAATTTTAAGAAAGTGGCGTTCAAAGTCGCCCGTACACTGGACAAGCAAATGCCGGTATCAGCATTTAATCCTGCGGATGCCAAACTGTGGGCCAGCAAAACTACAGCACTGGCCTGTGAAAATCTGGTTCTGGCCTTACGTGCTTATGGCTTTGACAGCTGCATGATGGAAGGATTTGATGAGCCGCTGGTACGTGAAATTCTGGCATTAAATGATGGACAATATCCTGTCATGGTCATTGCAGCAGGTGAGCGTGCGAAAGATGGCGTATTCTTCCCGCAGTACCGTTTTGATCGTGAGCTGTTTATTCAGAAGGTTTAAGGTTCTTCCAGATGGACTCTTTTTCAATAAGGTCTTAATTTTGAGATTAACCTTTGCTGCGACCTACTGTTGTTTTGGGACAAAGTAGGTCGAAACATCGAAGTATTGTCATCCACAAAATCGGCTCAAACCTTCTCGCTATTGATACATCACAGATTTTTTCATTTTTAGTCCTGCCTTAAACCAGTGCGGATGGCGTTTCCGTGTACCAAATATTGGTTTAAAAGTTATTAGAGTGGAATCTCCACCATTTGAATAAACTCAAAAGCCGGCTCTTCATAAGGATGCATGGCCTTTAACGCCCGTGCCACCTCACTGGCCTTATGTTCAGGCACAATGGTTTCTACCCGCCATTCTGAAACTTGTTCAAGCTCACCGACCTCACCAATAAATGGATCAGCGCCTTTCAGCGGCTTAAACTGGCCAGTGCCTAAAATCTGCCAGGCACAATGTTCATAATCGCCTATCCCTCCAGCACCGGCTGTAAAAATGGCAAGTTTAGTCGATTCAAGATGAGATTCAGGAACGTAGTAAATGAGTTTAAGCATATCAATTGGTATATATTCTAGGAGTATTAATCCATCATATGGATCAAGCATCATGATGTCTAATCAAAGATTACTTGCGAACGTGGTGGAGGAACAGCTAAAAAGTTTAGCAAATAAACTCCCTTCAAAGCAGCAGCTACCTTTCTGGAAGATACTATTAAATTTCTCTCTTTTCATAAAGTTAATCACTGGTTTAATTCCTTAAAAGAGCAAAAAATAAAAGAAAAATATCACCCAATAAAAAAGCCACCCGAAGGCGGCTTTTCATTCAGATGAATTTATAAAAATTAACCAATAAACTTACGTGCATTACGGAACATACGCAACCAGGCACCATCTTGATCCCAGTCTTCCGGTTTCCATGAATGCTGAACCGCACGGAAGTTACGCTCTGGGTGTGGCATCAGAATTGTTGCACGACCATCTTGAGAAGTTACACCAGAGATCCCTTCAGGCGAACCGTTCGGGTTTAATGGATATTGCTCTGTTGCCTGACCTTGGCTGTCAACATAGCGCATAATCACTTGGTTACCTGCATTCAGTGCAGCCAGATTTTCAGCCGATGCAACCACACGACCTTCACCATGCGCCACAGCGATTGGAAGAATAGAACCTTCCATGCCTTCTAGCAATACAGAATGAGATTTCTCGACACGAACGTTAACACTACGCGCTTCAAAAACTTCTGACTTGTTGCGATGGAAACGCGGCCATGCATCTGCCCCCGGAATAAGGGGTGCCAATTGAGACAACATCTGACAACCATTACAGATACCCAAAGAGAAGGTTTCCTGACGGTTGAAGAATTTCTCGAACTGGTCACGTAGCTGCGGGTTAAACAATACAGATTTGGCCCAGCCGCCGCCTGCACCGAGTACGTCACCATAAGAGAAGCCACCACAGGTCACCAGACCTTCAAAGTCATCCAGACTGATACGGCCAGCCAGCAGGTCACTCATATGTACGTCAACAGTGTTGAAGCCCACTTTATCGAATGCAGCTGCCATTTCAACATGACCATTCACCCCCTGCTCACGCAGAATTGCCATATTTGGACGACGTGAATTGATATATGGGGCTTCAACTGGCTCATTCAAATCGAATGTCGGTTGAGCGATCAAGCCTTGGTGTGACTTGTCTGTGATCAGGGAAAATTCTTGATCCGCAGTTTCGACGTTGTCACGTAAACGCTGGATTTGATGAGAAACTTCAGTCCAGGCCACTTGCAAATCGGCACGCTCAAGTACCAGACCATTTACAGACAACTGGTCCGTATTGTTGACTGTGCCCACAGCAGAGATAGCATCTTTCAAGCTTGAAGTCGCAACTTCTGCTTGCAATACTTCCCAATCTGCTTTGGCAATTTGCAGAACTGCCCCGATTTCTTCAGCGAACAGTGCAGCCACAGATTGTTCTTCGAGTGCAACGCCCAGACGTGACGTAAACATCATTTCTGCAACAGTGGCCAATAAGCCGCCATCACCGATGTCATGATAGGCCTTGATCAGGTCGCGATCGTTCCACTCCTGAACCAGTGCAAAGAAAGCTTTCAAGTCATCAAAGCTATCAACGTCAGGGGTTACTGAACCAATCGCTTTATAAACCTGAGCCAGAATCGAGCCGCCTAGACGGAATTGGCCTTTAGAAAGATCGATACGTAGCAGTACAGAATCGATGTTTTTCAATTCAGGGGTCAATGTCTTGCGCACATCGGTCACTGGCGCAAATGCCGTGATTACCCCTGACATTGGCGAAGTCACAGATTTATCTGTACCTTCGTCATTCCAGGTCGTACGCATCGACAATGAGTCTTTACCCACAGGAATCGCGATTCCCAGTGCTGGACACATTTCCATACCGATGGCTTTTACGCCTTCAAACAATGCCTGGTCTTCACCTGGTTGACCGGCAGCCGCCATCCAGTTTGCAGACAATTTAATGTCACTGATCTGTTTAATCTTCGCTGACATGATGTTTGTAATAGACTCAGCAACTGATAAACGTGCAGATGCTGCCGGATTTAACAATGCTACCGGTGGACGCTCGCCCATCGCCATCGCTTCACCGTTATAACCGACTAGACTAGTGGTGGTCACTGCAGCATCCGCGACAGGAATCTGCCAACGACCCACCATCTGGTCACGTGCAACCATACCGGTAATCGAGCGGTCACCAATAGTGATCAGGAATGATTTAGATGCAACTGTCGGGTTCTTGATCACGCGGTAAATCGCATCTTTCAGGTCAGTGACTTTAGACGCATCAAAGTCATCACCTTTACGCTCCACTGTTTCATATGAACGGCTCATACGCGGGGTACCGCCAAGCATCACCTGCATTGGCATGTCCACCGGCTTGTTGCCAAATAATGGATCTTCAACAGTTAAATGACGCGCTTCAGTCGCTTCGCCCAGCACCGCAAACGGACAACGTTCACGCGCACAGATTGACTCAAACAGTGGCAGAGATTCTGGACGGATCGCAAGCACATAACGCTCTTGTGCTTCGTTTGACCAGATTTCCATTGGCGACATGCCTGGCTCTAGAGATGGAATCTTACGTAGATCCAGTACCGCACCCAGTTCGTGGTCATTGACCAGTTCAGGCATTGCATTCGAAATACCGCCTGCACCGACGTCATGTACCGAAACGATCGGGTTTTCATCTTCCATGCGCCAGCAAGTATCAATGACTTCCTGACAACGGCGTTCCATTTCCGGGTTTTCACGCTGTACCGATGCGAAGTCCAGATTTTCACCCATGGTACCGCTGTCTACAGAAGACGCTG
>NZ_SMTB01000108.1:0-7167 GCF_006864105.1 Acinetobacter sp. RF14B
CTGCTGTGCAACTTGCGGTTGAGCCGGCTGGTTTTGCTGATTACGACGTTTATTGTGATTGCGGCCGTTGTTTTGTTGTGGCTGTGCAGGCGCTGGTGCAGCATGTTGTGCATGCTGTTCTTCTTCTAGATGCCATTCAGAAGACTCATAACCTAACTCTTTCTCACTTGAACGAGTGGCTTCTGTACGCTCATAGCTGGTCGGCGCAAAGCCTTCAGCATTATACGTGATTTCATAATGCGGAGTTTCCAGGTGCGGGTGCGGCAGCACAGTCACCCGGACATTGGAGGTTTGTTCCAGATAAACTAGGCTGTGACGCTTTTCATTCAGCATGAAGGCCGCGATTTCAACCGGAACTTCAACCTGTACTTCACCATGACGTTCACGTAGGGCAATTTCTTCGATTTTACGCATGATCGACAGGGAAAGTGAGCGTAAATCACGTACCATACCGGTGCCATGACAGCGAGGGCAAACATAGCCAGTCGCTTCTTCCAAAGACGGACGTAAACGCTGACGGCTCATTTCCATCAGGCCGAAACGGGATAATTGACCGAACTGGATACGTGCGCGGTCACTTTGGGTCGCTTCGCGCAGTTTGGCTTCGACCATACGCTGGTTGCGGTCTTTGGTCATGTCGATAAAGTCGATCACGACTAAACCGCCAATATCACGTAAACGTAATTGACGTGCGATTTCTTCAGCGGCTTCCAGGTTGGTGTTGAGTGCGGTGTCTTCAACGTCCTGACCACGGGTCGACTTTGCCGAGTTGATGTCAATTGACACCAGGGCTTCAGTCTGGTCAATCACGATTGAACCACCAGACGGAAGTTTGACTTCACGCTCATAAGCGGTCTGAATTTGGCTTTCAACACCGAAATGGGCAAATAAAGGCTCATTTAAGGTATAGGTTTTCAGCTTGTCAATTTGACGCGGCATGACGGCTTTTACAAAATTATAAGCTTCGTTATAGGCCTGCTCTGAGTCAATCAGGATCTCAGCAACATCATCACGTAAATAGTCACGAATGGCACGGGTTACAACACCAGCTTCTTGGTGCACCAGCATTGGGGATGGGCCAGAGTTGGCTGTACTCTGGATTTGAGCCCAAAGATCCATCAAGTGTTGCAGATCAAGTTGTAACTCTTCCTGAGAACGGCCAATACCGGCAGTACGGACAATCACGCTCATACCACGCGGCACGTTCAGGGAAGCCAGCATTTCTTTGAGTTCTTCACGTACTGCACCTGAAATCTGACGGCTGATACCGCCACCTTTCGGGTTATTTGGCATCAGCACCAGATAACGACCCGCCAGTGAAATAAACGTAGAAAGGGCCGCGCCTTTATTGCCACGTTCTTCTTTTTCCACCTGAACCAGAAGTTCGGTGCCTTCAGTGATCAGTTCGCGGATGTTTGATGTTTGGCGAGGATCGGCTTTGTAATAAGAATTGGCGATTTCACGCATCGACAGGAAGCCTTGGCGACCTGCACCGTATTCAACGAATACAGCTTCTAAAGAAGGTTCAACGCGAGTCACGTGACCTTTATAGATATTAGATTTTTTTTGTTCACGGGTACGGTTTTCTAAGTCGAAATCGTAAAGACGCTGACCAGTGACAAGTGCAACGCGAATTTCCTCGGCATGTGTTGCATTAATCAACATACGTTTCATGGGTGTAACACCTTATAGTGATACACAGCAAAAAATCGCTAGACACGTAGCGAACATCACACATCACGGATCAACGGCCCAGATACTAAATGTAAAGACATTGTGGTCTGAGTCTTTTTTTACCGGCTGCTACCTGTATAGATCAGCTTCGGCTTTGATTCACGTATTGAGGATGACAATACGGCTTCAATCTTTAAGTGATTAAAGTCACCTGAACGCTTCACTGGCGGACGAGCGGTGCATTGGATGTGAGTAACTTTCACTGTCACGTTGTTCGAAGATCAACCCTTCTCTGTAGATAGGGGGTCTTGATACGGAATTATCATCGTATCTTTACAAACGGTGCAGATCCAATGCATCAAACACTGTAGCCTGAAGTCGTTTCCAGGGTGCGACTAATCTGATGTGTATCAGTTTACGTTTAAAAACCAACTAGGTTGGCGACATATTTTTTCAGACAAACTGATTTATGTACCTGAGGTACAATTAAACGCAACAGTTTGCTTTGTTTGCCGATATAATAAGCCTTCGGCGTCGGCATAATTCTTTGGGGACCTTCCCGTATCATGTGAGTCTTTAATTGAATAATCAAATTCAGAAAAAATCTGAAATGCTTCAATTTTTATTCACAAACGATGGTTTCCGTGCGCTGACTATATCAAACCTTGCATCATCTGCCTATGGGCTAAGCTTATGTTTCTTGTGTAAAGCATAATCTAAATGATCATTTTTTATTCAATTTAAGTCAATTTCAGGTCACAGTAACTGTATGAATTCTACGCAACAATGGCAAAGTGTCACTTGGTTTGAAGTGGATGAGCACCAGGATGGTCAGCGAATCGATAATTTCCTGTTTAGTCGTCTGAAAGGCGTGCCCAAAAGCCGTATCTATCGCTTGATTCGGGAAGGCCAGGTTCGTGTGAATAAAAAACGGATTAAGGCAGAAACCAAACTTTCGATTGGGGATCAAATTCGTGTAGCACCGATCCGTTATGAGCAGAAAGATGAAACTGCAGCGCCCGTCTCCGACAAGGTCGCTCAAGGTCTGTTGGCTCGTGTGATTTATGAAGATGAAGGCTTAATGGTGGTGAACAAGCCTTCCGGTATTGCCGTACATGGCGGTAGTGGTGTGGCGTATGGCCTGATAGAGGGGTTACGTGCTGCAACCGGGAAAAAATATCTGGAGCTGATTCATCGTATTGACCGTGACACTTCCGGCTTGGTGATGATTTCTAAAAAACGGAGCGTGCTAAAAACCCTGCAAGACCTGCTGCGAGAACATAAAATTCACAAGACCTATGCTGCGGTGGTCAAAGGCCAGGTGAGTCTGGACAAGCAGTTGATTGATGCCCCTTTGTATCGTTATGAGCTGCCAAATGGCGAACGTCGCGTGCGGGTGTCTAAAGAAGGCAAAGAGTCCAAAACTCAGTGGAATGTACAAGAGCGCTTTATGCATGCCACATTGGTCTATGCCTCTCCGCTGTCGGGGCGTACCCACCAGATCCGTGTGCATGGTTTGAGTATTGGTCATCCTTTGGTGGGGGATGAAAAATACGGTCACGAAACCGAATATAGGGGACCTAAACCGCGCCGTTTGTGCTTGCATGCCATGCGTCTGGATATTCCAGGCTATCCGACAATTGAGGCGCCCTTGCCTGAAGATATGCAAAGTCTGGTGGCACAGCTCAGAGCGCAGAAAGCGGATAAGGTGGTTACACTTGCCGAAGATGAAGAGTAATCTTTAGCTTTTTAATGAGTCTTCCTGATTTTGCTTTATTTGAGTGAGGAAAATTCCCTTCTTTATTAAAGGTAGAGATGATTCAAGACAATTTCTAAATCAATGAAGGGCGACATGGATGTCGCCGTTACTCTGTGGTACAAGGACGTGCCATCAGAGTAACAAAGGATTTTTGCTACTTTTCATCCTTGAAAAGTAGATAATACCTATACGAAAACAGCTGCTCACTGACATTAATTGTGGTAGTGAATTAAATTTAACTAACCTCTCCCAAACCCTCTCCTAGAAGGAGAGGGCTTAAAGATACTGAATCAAATATTAGGACCTTATATGAACTCACCTGTAAAACTGGTTATTTTTGATTGGGATGGCACCTTATTCGATTCAGTCGGTCAGATTGTGGCAAGTCTCCAGTTTGCAGCCCAGCAATTTAATCAGCCGCTGACCGATGCCGATGCCAAAAGTATTATCGGTCTGGGTTTGCCTGAAGTTGCCCAGCGTCTGTTTCCGACAGTGCCAGAATTACATAGCGATATTTTACAGGCTTATTCTGAACATTATGTGGCGAACTCTACTGAAGATTGCTGGTTCGCTGGTGTGGCGGAGATGTTACAAGAGCTGGCAGAGCAGGGCGTAAAACTGGCGGTCGCGACCGGAAAAAGCCGTAAAGGGCTGGATCGGGTCCTAAAGCAAACCGAGAGTGTCGAGCTGTTTGCAGTTACCCGCGCGGCCAGTGAAACCCGCTCCAAACCTGATCCGCTGATGCTGGCTGAGATTCTGTCTGAAACTGGTGTGGCGTCGCATGAGGCGATTATGGTGGGAGATACCTCCTATGACCTGGAGATGGCACAGAAGATTGCGATGCCGAGTGTGGGGGTGAGTTATGGCGTGCATACGCCTGAAACGCTGGCACAGTTTAATCCCTTGACCATCGTGCATGATATTCGCAGCCTGAATAGCTTTTTATTGGCTAAAGTTCAATGGAAAGAAGCGATTTAATCGCTTATCTTGAGATCGGTAAACTTGCAGGCACTCGGTTTGAAAAGAGTGCCTGTAAATGCACTCAACTGCCGGATATGTTCTTATCTTTTAGTCTAAAGCTGCAAACTTGATCAATTTAAGCGTCGAGCAATGTTGATGAATTTGCTGTGGATTTAGTCGAATTTATAACTTAAGTCGCTGTTTTATTTAAAATAATATTGGATTTATTAATAGTTAATAGCTATAGCGAAAAATAAAATAACTATTGGCATTCATCTCTTAATTTTCAGATTCTTAGATTGTATATGTTTATGTCTCGTTCAGGACAGACAATCCCAGCTCATTGTCAGGTCGTTTCCAGCTTGCTGAACGACTTCGTCTGGATGTAGGCATAAACTTCATTTTTGCAGTTTAAGGAAACACTGATGTCGAATTCTGCTGTTGTTGAATCAGTTGCACACGCCCTTCGTCGCGCTGAATTATCACAAACTGCGATCGCACCGATTCGCCCTGAACTTGGTGGTGAAAGTGCGGACGTGGATATTGCCTATGCCGTTCAAGAAATCAATACAGCGCGTGCGTTGTCTGAAGGCCGCCGTCTGGTGGGTCGTAAAATCGGGTTGACATCTAAAGTGGTTCAGACACAACTCGGCGTAGATCAGCCTGACTTTGGCATGTTGTTTGCGGACATGGCCTATGGCGATGGTGAAGCAATTCCTGCCGGTCTGTTAATTCAGCCTAAAGTTGAAGCGGAAATTGCATTGGTGATCAAAGAAGATTTAACCAAAGAAAAACACACCTATGCAGACATTATCAGCGCGACTGATTATGCACTTCCTGCAGTTGAAGTGGTCGATAGCCGTATCGAGAACTGGAAAATCAGCCTGATTGATACCGTAGCAGATAACGCCTCTTCGGCAGCATTTGTTTTGGGTTCACGTCCGGTGAAGCTCGACAACCTTGACCTGGTGAACTGCAAGATGGTCATGACTCGTGGTGCTGAAGTGGTCTCACAAGGGGTGGGTAAAGCATGTTTGGCCAATCCTTTAAATGCAGCGGTCTGGCTTGCAGATGAGATGGTACGCCGTGGTCGCCCATTGCTCAAAGGTGACATCATCCTGACCGGTGCTTTAGGCCCGATGGTGGTTGCTCAGCCAGGCGATGAGTTCAAGGTTGAGATTGAAGGCTTTGGTTCAGTAACAGCTGCTTTTGCTGCTGAATAATGGAATTTTGAGAGTACATTCATGAAAAAGATTAAATGTGCAATGATCGGTCCCGGCAACATTGGTACGGACTTGCTTTATAAATTACAGCGTAGCGAATGGTTGGAGCCAGTGTGGATGGTGGGCATTGACCCAACGTCTGAAGGTCTGGCACGTGCAGCGAAAATGGGCTTAAAAACCACGGCTGAAGGGGTAGATGGCCTGCTGCCGCATGTTCTTGAAGATGACATTAAAATTGCCTTTGATGCAACGTCTGCATACGTTCACGCAGAAAACAGCCGCAAGCTGAATGAGCTGGGCGTATTGATGATTGATTTGACACCTGCAGCGATTGGTCCGTTCTGTGTACCGCCAGTGAACCTTGAAGCATTGCTTGCAGCGGGCGAAGTGCCGAATGTAAACATGGTAACGTGTGGTGGTCAGGCGACCATTCCGATGGTCGCTGCGGTTTCCCGCGTTCAACCGGTTGAATATGGTGAGATCATTGCAACCGTATCCACCAAGTCGGTGGGTCCGGGTACACGTAAGAATATTGACGAATTTACCCGTACCACTGCCGGTGCAATCGAAAAAGTCGGCGGTGCAAAACAAGGCAAGGCAATCATCATCATCAACCCGGCTGAGCCACCTTTAATGATGCGCGATACCGTACATTGTTTGGTTGAAGGTGAACCGGATCAGGCGGCAATCACTGAATCAGTGCATGCCATGATCAAAGAAGTCCAAAAATATGTACCGGGCTACAAGCTGGTCAATGGTCCTGTGTTTGATGGCAACCGTGTGTCGATCTTCATGGAAGTCGAAGGTCTGGGTGACTTCTTGCCAAAATATGCGGGTAACCTGGACATCATGACTGCGGCGGCTGCACGTACTGCAGAAATGTTTGCTGAACACGTATTTGCAAAAGAACAGGCTTAAGGAGCAACCACATGTCTAAGATTATTGTTCATGATATGACTTTGCGTGATGGTATGCATCCACAGCGCCATCAAACCACTGTCGAGCAGATGATTGCGATTTCAACTGCACTTGATGAGGCGGGCGTACCGTTAATCGAGGTGACACATGGTGACGGGCTGGGTGGCTCATCAGTAAACTATGGTTTTGCTGCGGCAACAGATGAAGAATACCTGTCTGCTGTAGTGCCACGCATGAAGAATGCCAAAGTATCTGCATTGCTTTTGCCGGGTATCGGGACGGTTGACCATCTGAAAATGGCCCATGAGATTGGTGTATCAACCATCCGTGTGGCAACGCACTGTACGGAAGCGGATTGTTCTGAACAGCACATCACGGCTGCGCGTAAGCTGGAGATGGATACTGTAGGCTTCCTGATGCTGGCCCATATGGCAACTCCGGCTCAACTGCTTGAAGAAGCGAAGAAGATGGTGTCGTATGGTGCAAACTGTATCTATGTAACGGATTCTGCAGGTTATATGCTTCCTCAGGATGTAACCGATCGCGTTGCATGCTTGCGTGATGCGCTTGATCCAAGTATTGAACTAGGTTTCCACGGTCACCACAACTTAGGCATGGGCGTGGCAAACACGG
>NZ_SMTB01000109.1:0-7013 GCF_006864105.1 Acinetobacter sp. RF14B
ATGAGCCTGCACAGCGTTACTGCCCGGCGGGTGTGTATGAAATCATGGAAAATGATGATGGTTCAAAACGCTTCCAGATTAATGCAGCCAACTGTGTACACTGCAAGACCTGTGACATCAAAGATCCGTCCCAGAATATCACCTGGGTAACACCGGAAGGTGGCGGTGGTCCGAATTATCCGAATATGTAATCTCTGCTGAGATCAAAATAAACCCGCTGAAAAGCGGGTTTATTTTTTATCTTTTATTTAAAAATTGTTTAATAAATAAGCTAGACTTTGTGTAACAATCCATAAAAATCCGAAAATAAATATTAAATATTGTATATAAAAAAGATACGGATATTTATCCATTAACTGGACTAACTGCCGTTTTTCAATTTTAAAATAAACCCCCTTTCTATAAAGTTTCTTAAATTTAATTTCCATTTTTATATTTAGAGTCTCCCTCCAAAAAACTAATGGTAAAACACTTAAAAAGTAAAAATTAAAAATTTCCAAAGGTTTTTTATATGCATTTTCATCATCAAATATAGTTTTACAAATTCCTTTTAAATTCATATTTATGTAAATATATTGGAGAATAAAGAAGAGTAAAAATAAAACAAAAAAAACAACACTTGTAAATATTAATGGCATGGTTTTTATTAAATATAAAATAGTGTCCATTATTTAATATTCTCCCCTCTAGACTCAACTGTATAATATATTAGACTTCTTTCATAAATCATTTTTTACTCAGCTTCAAATTATAGATTCCAGCAATTAAATTGAATCTTAAGCCCAGTTTTTTTGCCTCGCTTCCAATATCGCTTAGCAAGGATTTTAAATATTTTAAACTAGACCTCTTGCGAAAGTCATTATTGCAAGTTTATCCGGTTTACCAGTGCAGCGATTAAATTAATACGTAAACCGAATCTTTTTTGTCTCTTTCTATAGCGCTCATTTAATATTCTAAATATTTTCAATTGACTATTGATGTGTTCGATCACAACTCGTATTTTTCCAATCATGTTATTGTACTTTTTCTCAACATCAAATAAGGGGAAATTCTTCTGTTTCTTTATTGGCATCAATAATTACACAGAATAATTCGGTACTATCAGATTTCTTTCATAAGTCATTTTTCACTCAGTTCCAAATTATAGATTCCAGCAATTAAATTGAATCTTAATCCCAGTCTTTTGCCTCGATTGCGATATCGCTCAGCAAGAATTTTGAAGGTTTTCAAACTGCCAAATACATGCTCAATCCCAATTCTTCTTTTATTGATTTGCTGATTATAGATTTTTAGTTCAGGATCCAGTTTACAGCGCTTCTTTGCTTTTAATGGCAACAAGCTATTTGGATACACTGTATAAATTCCCTGATAACCCTTATCTGCAAGGATAAATGCACCTGCAGGAATTTGATTCAAGTTACGTTTGAAGAGTTCGAAATCATGTACGGCACCACGACTGGTACATGAACTCAGGATTTTTTGAGTTTGATAATGAATGATGGCCTGTACTTTGAAGGTGTGGGTCTTTTTCTTGCCGCTATAGCTTTTCTTCTGTTTTTTTAGGCCTTTGGATTGGAATTTCTGTGGCATCTACAATCACCACATTCCAATCGATGCCTTCGCCCTCGGGTAAATCTTTGGGTAAATTAAATAAATTGGACTTGATTAGGCAGACTTCAACATGACGTACGATTCTTGAAGCTATGGGCTCTGAAACCCCGTAACTCGTCGCAACGTGAAATAAGGTTCGGTATTCCCGCCAATAGCTTAGACAGAGCAGAACCTGGTCTTCCAGGCTTAACTTTGGCAGAGACATGTTTCTTCAATTGCTCAACCATTAAATCAAAGGTTGACCATGAGATGCCGGTGTATCGCTTGAACTGTGTTTCAGAAAGCTTCTTTGAATCGATGTATTTCATCCGTAGATTATGTATGAATATTAAAAATTCTTTGGTATAAATAAGCAGCAAAAAGTAGATCTTTTTTTGATTTATGAAAGAGATCTATTGAACATCGGGACTAGAGTTGTGGGTTTTGTGTGGTAACTCAACTGATGGCTCTAGTCCTTCTGTTTTTCAATTCCATTTCTTATCCGCGATTCGGGTATTACTTATAGTTTTTATAAATACTTGCCCAGTTTTTTTTACTCTAAATCAATTAAAGGAAGATGTTATGGAGTCATTAATACGTTTTTATCTTGTATAAAAAACTTTAATAATTCAGTTTGATAATTATAAAAAGTGCAGGTAATGCCATTCCTAAAGTAACAAATGCGATGAGAGGGGTTGGTGCTGTAGGAAAAATTTTTCTAGTTGTTGCAGTTGTTTATGCAGGTAGAGAAATTTATTATGCAGAAAATAGAGAAAAAGAAAGCATTAGACAAACAACTACTCTTCTTTCAGGTATAGCAACACGAGCAACAATAACAATTGGAGTAAGTTCATATGCTGATGCACCTATTAGTATTTTTGTGCTGGTCTTGTAGGGTCAGCGGTAGGCGGATGGGGAGCTCTTAGAAACGTATGATGAAGAGCTAAAAGATTTTACTATATGGAAATTTTTTTAAAATATAGCGGTTATATAAGTTTGATATTAGGCTCATGTTTTATTATTTCAAGCATGCCTACTCTCTATCAAACAGATGATGATATTGATTTAAGAAAATATAAAATACTCTTTTATATTGGATGTATTTTCATTTCAATATGGCTTATTTCAATCCTTTTTTATTAAGTAACCCGGATCCTGCTTAAGCCGATGATTCCTTAATTTGAATTGTTGGCTTATTTTGATGGGTTAATTGATATGCACATAGTGAGGCGTAAATTCCACTCAGAAATCCATGAAGACTACGTGCTTTACTCGTCACTAAATTGTATTGTCCCTTCAATAAACTGAATAATGTTTCTATCTTATTGCGTTGTCTTAGGTGATATTCATCTGATGCACAGAGTTGAATAGCCTACATATTCTTTCGATGATAAGTAATTAAATCAATACCTTGATCTTTCAATCTGATTTTTAATTCTTGGCTGATGTAACCTCAATCCCCATAAAGTTTTGCTTCTATACCAGCAACCAATTGCTCATCCATTTTTATGTCAGCAACATGTCCATTCGATAAAGCAGAACAGGCAATTTCACCAAATTGATTCATCGCAATATGTAATTTACAGCCATAAAACCAGCCCATTGAGCTTCTACCACGTGATGCAATTTGGACTAATGATTTATGACGCTGAATACGTTGATTTTTACAAACTGGCAGAGTTGTTGAATCAATCCATAAATATTGTGTAGCTTGGTCTTTCATCAGCGCCACATGTAAAGCATGTAGGGCCAATTGGTGCATATTGATCAGATGAATCATCCTTTGATAGCAAGGCAAGTACTTAAATAAATGGCTTTTATCTTCTTTTAACCAGGTGAAAAAGGCTTTGAAATTATTGAAATGAGAGCATTTGTACCAAATGGCAATAAAGCAGATTTCTGAAATTGTGAGTTGAGCAGTTCTGATTCTCAAGGAACCACAGTTTTGTTTGAGAAACTCCCAATAAGTTGATTCAAATTTAAGAAAAAAATCATCAATTACGCAGAATAATTCGGTACTATTGAACATCAGGACTAGAGTTGTGAGTTTGGTGTGGTAACTCAACTGATGGCTCTAGTCCTCTTATTTTTCAAGTCAATTTCTTATCCGCGATTCGGGTTTTAATAGGATATTTTAAATACCTAAATATTTTAGATTTAAACAAGTTACGATTGTTTTATTTTAGCCAATTAAATCTTTATTTGTTGCTTCTAAATACCAAATTGTTTCGCCCCAATCACTTTCTAATTTAGGGAAAATATCTCCCTCTGTAAAATACCGTGAATTAGACTGATTTGCGGGACTCCACCAATAGCCTGTTTTCGGACATTTTTGGCCTGCTAAAGCTTTTAAATTCTCTATAACAATAGACTCTACTGTACCCCCTTGATCTGAAATTCTTTCTATTAAAGTCCAAGAGGTTTCAAAATATAATTTTTCTCTAGTTTCCTTATTTCTACATGCATATCTAGGCGCAAAACCATTATCATCTTCTTTACTACTTGCCAGGAATATCAATTTATTATCATATTCATTGCATACATAAACACCTGTTTTATTTATTTTTTCTTTAGATCTAACTATATTTCTTGGATCTAAACGATAAATAGGATAAGAACCTGGCAACTTTATATTTATTCCATTAAATATTTCTGCCTTTGGAAACTCATTATTAAGAAACCCTTTATCCCAATATGTTGGATATGTTTTTTCAATAATTAAAGCGTATTTTTTCGAAATTAAGTAATAATCCCAACATTGTTTAACTTTGTTATGAGGTAAATTATTCATCCAATAGAAAGAAAATTCACTAAGACCTTTATCATTTGATCGAATTTCTGCCGCACAATCAAGATATGTAAAATCGCCTGATTTAATTTTTGTATAAGCAATATCAATACGATCCATCGTATTTCTTAGATTTGGCAATACTGTTTCTCCCCAATTAATATCTGCCTGCTCTGAAAAAGGTAAGGTTCTCAGGTCATAAGGCAAATTATGAATATAAAGCTCAAATAATCCCTCTAATCCTGTTAAAAAATTATGATAATTATTTCTCATTATTTCAAAAAAATCTAAAGAACTAAATTCTTCCAATAAATAGACTTCTTTAGGATGGACGCTATTATTCATATTAAAAACCTAGAATTTATATATTATTTTGATTTATTTTCCGAACGAGGAGCCAAAGTATAATCTCCTAATCGTGTTTCTAAAGCTGGCACACCTACAATTGAAAAATCACCAATTATTGTATCTGTACCATACCCCCATCCAGTTAATTTACGTTTACTTAAGCCGGAAGGGATCAAATCTTTAGGATCCAAGACTATTTGTATTCCCCCACCTTTTAAATAAAACTCACCTCGTTGTTGAGAGGCTGCTGGACCTTCCCAACCATACAGTTTCTGACCTTTTGGAACAGTATACTCAAGATATTCCCCATTACTATTCCAGCTTGCCCAAACTGCAAACTTATCTCTCCATTCCTCACGGCTTTTCAATTTATCAAACTCAGATTTTCTCATCCAACAGATACTATTATCCAAACTCCCAGGTGCGACTACACGTACTAGTACATCGCCTTCTTTAAAAACTTCAGCTTCAATCATATCTTCAGCAAAAGTATTATATTTTCCTTGGAGAGGATGAGAATAGCCGCTTTTTAAGGCTAACTGGGTATCTCCTAAGCTGGGATGCAAAGGAGTATTTGCTGTTTTAGGGTCTTGGCTTGCAGGCTCAAAAGGTAATTCTTCACCTTTAATTTTTTTATGCACCCAATTAGGTTTCCTTTGTCTAAAAGCATCTAACTCTTCATCGTCTGATACTCTTCTAAATTGGGTTAAATTTTTAATATTAGTTTTTGCTTTATACGCATGGTCTGCTTCTTTATCTATTCGAGCAGCTAACTTTTCTAAAAAATCTTGAACAGGTTTTAAAAACTCACCCAATTTTTGGTTAGCAGCTTGACGCACATCCAATACATCCTGCAACATTTTTCGAGCTTTCTGTCCAATAATTTGGCTACCGTATTTATCAATAAAGTTAACTGTTTGCCTTAAATCTCCAATTAATTTATCAAATACTTCAAGCAATGCTTGTTTGGTTAATTTAGTTTTAATTTCTCTAAGTTTTTCAGCTGTTGCTTTATAAATATTGGTAATCTTGGCATCTTTTAAAGCTTTTTTTACTGCGGGACGTGCTAAAAATTTATTTAATTCAGTAATCCCACTTTCAATAGATGGTTCAGCTAACTTATAAATATTAGTGCCAGTTAACTGTACTGATTTTGCTCCTGGTCTCATCATAAATTTACGTATAGGAGCCAAAAGTACTTTAAATATGCCTTTAAATAAGGAACCTAGTACAGGAAATAATCCAATAAGGGTTAATATCAGCCCGATCCATGCCCATGGGTTATTTAAATCGTCTTTAATTTTTTTAGCATTTGCACATAAGTCACGTATATCACAGATCTGATCTACAAATGGAATCATAGAGATCACAGTACCGGTAACAATCTGAGCAGTACTCTGCTCTTCAGCAAAATCCCCTTGAATCACAACCCAAAGCCAGTCTGCAATATCAGTTAAAGTTTCTTGTCCCTTTTTTATTGCTTTATTCACAGGAGCAGCTATAGCTGCCATTGCATTTAATAATTCTTGTCTCGAAGGTAAAAAATCTACCATTTTTATCACTTATTCTTCTATTTTATCGAGTTGATCTAATACCAGATCATAAGTATCCCAAGGTTTATCTATTATCTCAGCCTGCTCATATTCCACTCTAATCGCCTTTTCAGGTACATTATTATGATGAGCTTTACCCTGATCATCGAGTTGACCTTCAATGATTTGATTACCTTCAAAAAATATTTTATAACCTACGCTAGAAAATGGCTGATTATCAGCATCCAAATGCTCTAAAGCAATCCAGTTCTGATTTTTAAAGCTAGGTAAAGCTGGCAAGGAAGTATTTATCTGACTTCCATTAACGAATAAATGCTGCCCCGCCTTTACCTCAAACTTGCCACCCGTTGTTGACAAAATTCCCGCACTACTGATTTCAATCTGTGACCCGCCCGCGGTTAGTACAATCTTTTTGGTTGCAGTAATTTCGATCTGATCTTCAGTAGAGATAATTTTGACACCTTTACGCGCAATAATATCCACTGCATCGTCTTGTGCCTGGACTTCTATCTTTCCTTTGGCTGCATATGCCCTTAAACCTTCTTGAGCGGCAAATAAACTTATTTTTGAAGCGGCATGGCCAATAATATATTTTTGTGAACTCAGGTTAGGGCGTGTCCTCATTTGAAGAATTGGTTTTAAATACTTAAAATCCTCCTTTGAGTTATTTTTATTTCTACATTTTCAATGGCACGCACTCTTCTTACCGATGATATCTGGCAGAAAATTCAAGA
>NZ_SMTB01000010.1:0-44432 GCF_006864105.1 Acinetobacter sp. RF14B
CAATTACACAGAATAATTCGGTACTATTGAACATCGGGACTAGAGTTGTGGGTTTTGTGTGGTAACTCAACTGATGGCTCTAGTCCTCCTATTTTTCAAGTTAATTTCTTATCCGCGATTCGGGTTATTTATATTATGCCTTAATTATGTTTTTAGCATCTGAGTTTAAAAAAAACAGGAAAATTTGTTATGTCTAAATCTTTATTAACAGTAATAATTATAAGTTTAACCGGCTTAGCCGCCTGTACATCATCCCCTTTTAAACATCCGACAGATTTACGCTTTCAAGAAAAAAAACCAGCGAATACCCAAACTCTCACTGTAAAAAGAGATGGAATTTTATGCGCTGAAGATACGGAAGAAAAGCAAGACTGTCCAATTGAGCTTTATATTGATAATTTTAAATCGGGGACTTTTTACATTAATAACTCTGCTCATTATTATTTAAAGCCTGAGACTTATAACTTTAAAGTTAAAAACTGTACAACAGATGAGTGCAAATCCTGTGATGTGGATTTAAATCCGCAAAAACTAGCAAACAATCATTTCACTTTAACGGTTGATGAGAGCGGTCATCCATTTATTTTAAATGGAGACAAACCACTTGTATGCGCTGAAGAGACACAAAAATCTCAAAATGTACCTGCTTCTACATCGAGTGTAGAAACAACTACGGTAATTGATCTCGCAGCAGACACCTTATTTAAGTTTGATGGCTCCTCGTTAAATGACTTATTACCTAAAGGGCGCCAGGAAATCATAGATTTAGCTCAAAAAATTACTTCAGGTTATGCCACTGTACGAGAAATTAAACTGGTCGGACATACTGACCGTTTAGGCAATGATCAATATAACCAGAAATTAGGACAAAGCCGTGCAGATACCGTACGTGATCTTTTGGTTCAAAACGGTGTGGCTGCCAATGTCGTAAGTACGGCAAGTGCAGGTGAGCAACAACCTGTGACAGATGGCTGCTTTGCTGTAAAAGAGCGCGAAGCATTGAAGGTCTGCTTACAGCCTGACCGTCGTGTCAGTGTAGAAATCACGGGTATTAGTAAGGACCCCAACCTTGGCAAGGTCACCGAGATTTATTCCATTAAATGACCTTAATTATAAGTATATGATTTGATTACTGGTATATAGTTTTTGGTGGAGTAAAATTTTGATCAATTTAGATCATTTAATGTGGTTTTGGTCACTTCATTTTAGACATTTTAGTTTATAAAAGTCACCTATGTTTTGATGCTGATTTTCGTGAGAAATAATAACAATATATAGTTTAATATAATGATTATTAATAATTTATAAATCGACTACAACATGTAGTAGCGAAGATGCTCAAAATGCACTTACTACGTAACATCAGTTAAATAAAAGTCTCCCACAAACCCAATACGGTTCACTTGGGCCTATGCAGTCTGAAATAGGTTTATAAACTTAATCTGATCTTAAGAACTTAATCTTAGCTTTGTAGAGAAAATCTCTTGAAGGATGAAACGAGTGGATCAGCGAGTAGATGTACTAAATTTTAAAAAACTATTATATCTAATGAGCGTCTTGATCTTGATTAGCCTTGGGCTATGGTGGGGAAGTAAGCTGCTCTCGAATAAAAATATAGAGGCTAAAGTAGAGAGACAGGTTTCAGAGGCTGAGAGGAGTCCTGAAGTCTCAGAGCAACAAATCTTAATTTCTTCAAAACAAATTGAGCAAGTTGGGATCAAATTACACACATTAGGTGCTTCTTCTACTAACATACAAAAACAAATTATTTTACAAGGGCAAGTACAGTGGTCACCAGAAAGCAAAGTTGTACT
Organism: Acinetobacter sp. RF14B; assembly: GCF_006864105.1. NCBI lineage: Bacteria > Pseudomonadati > Pseudomonadota > Gammaproteobacteria > Moraxellales > Moraxellaceae > Acinetobacter > Acinetobacter sp. RF14B. The sequence goes on from NZ_SMTB01000010.1 coordinate 1,815, forward strand.
GACTAGTCCTGTTTCAGGAATGGTGCAGCAAGTTTTGGTACAACCCTTGGCAGAAGTTACCCGGAATCATCATGTACTTGCTGTACATAGTCCAGATTTAATTCAGATTCAAAATGAAATATTGCAGCTTCGTGCTCAACAACAATTAGCCCAGCAAAATTTAACACGTGAACGTAGCTTATATGCTGAAGGCATTATTGCCGAGAAGCGTGTGCAAGAGGCACAGAATCAAGTACAGCGTCTTAATATTGACTTAGGTGCAAAACAGCGAATGCTGCAATTTATGGGAGGAGGGCAGGTAAATAGTCTAAATTCCATTGTCTATGTTAAAAGCCCAACAAGTGGTTATATAGAAAACTTACAGGTTTCTACAGGTCAGTATGTTGAGGCTGGTACAGTATTAGGTCAACTTGTAAACGCTGATTCACCGTTACAATTGTTATTACAAGCTAATTTAGCTGACAGTAAATATGTGCATATTGGGGATGTTGTTCAGGTTGAAGGTTGTGATATTACAGGGCATATACAAAATATCGCTCCAGCACTTGTAGGGAATACACAAACTCAAAATATCATCGTACAAATGGATACCAAACATAATTGTTTGCGGGTGCAACAATTTGTCAAAGTTCATGTTCAAAGTAAGCAGCCAACAGTAATTGCAGCATGGCCAGTACCAAGTACTGCCATAACCTCACAAGATGGTAAACACATTATTTTTGTTAAAAATCAGAAGGGGTTTGAAGCTGTAACGGTTGAAGTTCTATCAGCTGATCAGCAGCAAAGTTATATTACAGCTGAAAAATTAAAACCCAAAATGCAACTTGCTATCAGTGGTGTAGAGCGTCTCAAGGCGGTGTGGTCTGGCTTTGGTGCAGAGCAAGCACCTATTAGCACTACAGAACGTTGAGGTGAGACATATGTTAAAACGTCTTATCGCCTTTTCACTTAGTCAGCGCATTTTAATATTATTGCTCACATTGGCGATCAGTGTGGCAGGCTACATTGCTTTTACGAAACTACCAATTGATGCTTTTCCTGATGTGTCAAGTACGCAAGTACAAATTGTGATGAAATCGCCCGGCATGACGCCCGAAGAGGTGGAAAGCCGTATTGTTGTACCCATTGAACAAGAAATGTTGGGAATATCTCATCAGACAGTAATGCGTTCGCAATCTAAATACGCGATTGCGATTATCACATTAGACTTTGCTGAAGGCACTGACCCTTATTGGGCTAGACAACAGGTGAATGAACGTTTAAGTAATGTGATGTCTGCATTACCAAGTAGTACGTCAGGTGGAATTGCACCCATGACGACCCCATTAGGTGAATCTTTTATGTTTACCTTACATGGGCCACTCAGTGATATGGAAAAACGAACTCTACTTGATCGGGTGGTTCGTCCACAACTTCGTAAAATTGAAGGGGTCGCCGATGTTAACGCTTTGGGGGGACTTGTTCGTACATTTGAAGTGACCCCTAATTTAGAGGCCCTGGCGGCACGAGGCTTATCTTTAACACAGCTACAACAGGCAATCGAGCTAAATAATGCCAGTGATGGTGCTGGGCGGCTTAATGAAAATGGAGAGTCATTACTGATCCGAAGCGATAGCCGCGTCAGAAACCTTGAAGAGTTAGGCGATATTATTGTTTCTAGCCATCAAGGAACATTGGTGCGGGTTAAAGATGTTGCACAGGTACATACTGGAGCACTCACACGCTATGGTGCAGTGACTGAAAATGGCCAAGGTGAGGCTGTCCAAGGTATTGTATTAACTTTAAAAGGTGCGAATGCACGTCAAGTCGTTCAACATGTTCGTGAGCATTTGTCCGACATTGAAAAAACTCTGCCACAGGGTACAACGATTGAACCATTTTATGATCGTGGTGAGTTGGTAAACCGAGCCATTCATACCGTAAGTAAAACGTTATTAGAAGCTATTGTCTTAGTCTTGATTTTACTTTTATTGTTCTTAGGAAACCTAAGGTCTGCTTTAGTGGTTGCGGCAGTTTTACCATTATCTGCACTAAGTACTTTTTTGATGATGCACCATTTTGGTTTAAGTGCCAATTTAATGTCTTTAGGTGGTTTGACGATTGCGATTGGTTTATTAGTGGATGCTGCAGTTGTAGTGGTTGAAAATATTGAAATGCAACTTGCTGAAGCAAAAGAGTCACCGCAACGTTCTTTTTTACCGCCATTAAATATGATTTACCGCGCAGTGTCTGAGGTTGCAGTACCAGTCACAGCAGGCATGATCATTATTATGTTAGTGTTTATTCCATTGGTCACGCTTGAAGGATTGGAAGGGAAGCTCTTTTCACCTGTGGCTTTAACAATTGTATTTGCTTTATCAAGTTCACTAATTTTTTCTTTGACAGTGATTCCTGTACTGTGTTCATTCTTTCTAAAACCGAAAGCACATCACACACCCTTTTTAGTAGCTAAATTAGAAACTGGTTACCGAAAACTTTTGAATCTGAGTTTAGCCCATCCTAAACAGATTTATGTCTTAGCAGGTGGTACCTTACTTCTGGCTGCATTGATTTTCCCATTCATTGGAAAGTCATTTATGCCAACCATGGATGAGGGAGATACTATTTTACAGTTAGAAAAAATCCCTTCGATTAGCTTACAAAACTCAATTGCATTAGATCTGGATATTCAAAAACGTATTTTGGAACAAGTGCCTGAAGTTGAAAGAATTGTGGCACGTACAGGTTCTGATGAATTGGGATTAGACCCTATGGGGTTAAATGAAACAGATAGTTTCATTGTGCTAAAACCACAAACGCAATGGCAAGTCAAAAATAAAGAGCAAATTTTAGAAAAAATTCGTCTTGTACTTCAAGATGTTCCTGGCGTGAACTTAACATTTAGTCAACCCATAGAGATGCGCACTTCAGAAATGTTGTCTGGAGTACGAGGAGATTTGGCTGTCAAAATTTTTGGAAGTGATTTAGACCAGCTTAATGATTTATCAAAGCAAATTGCAATAGTTCTACAAGGCATTGAAGGCAATGAAGATGTCATGACACTCGAAAATTCGGGAGTACAGTATCAAGAGCTGCGAATCCATCGTGATATGGCTATACGAAATCAATTGGACAGTCAAAATGTTCAAGCCCAACTCAAGATGCTCGTGGAAGGCAAAGAAATAGGTTCCATTATTGAACAGGGGCGCCCTGTTCCATTAATGATGAAAGGGGATCCACGTTTGGGAGAGTCGAGTTTTGAATTTTCCAATATTGCCTTGCCAATTGAGAATGCAGCTGCAGTGCCATTGTTATCTTTAGCAGAAGTGGTTAAGACTGAGGGTGTCGTAAAAATTGATCGTGAAAATGCATCACGAATGTCAGTGGTACGTGCCAACGTACGTGATCGTGATTTAGTTAGTTTTGTAGATGAAGCAAAACAATTGGTTGCAGAGAAAGTCAAGTTACCAACCGGCTACTCACTCAAATGGGGGGGGCAATTTGAAAACCAACAACGTGCGGCTGCTCGCTTAATGCTTGTTGTACCTGCTGCATTAACAATGATCTTCTTTTTACTATTTACGACTTTGGGTTCGGTGCGTCAAGCCGTATTGGTTTTCGTCAATATTCCCTTTGCGTTAGTCGGTGGAGTATTTGCATTAGCATTAACAGGTGAGTATTTATCTGTTCCTGCATCAGTTGGTTTTATTGCCTTGATGGGGATTGCTGTACTGAATGGTTTAGTGATGATTAGTTATTTTAATCAACTGATTTCTCGTGGTGTTGCAATTGAGGAAGTTGTTCGTGAAGGTGCTATGCGCCGTTTACGTCCAGTCATGATGACCGCGAGTATTGCAGCTTTAGGTTTGATCCCATTGTTATTTACTACTGGCCCTGGTGCCGAGATTCAACGTCCATTGGCGATAGTTGTGATTGGAGGGCTTATTTCTTGTACTTTGCTGACTCTGATTTTACTTCCTAACTTGTTTAAAAAATTTGGTTTAGCGCGAGATCATCATGTCTGAAATATGCCAACTCTCTATTAACGTGTCCTCTGATATTGCTGAAGAACTTATGGAGCATTTGTGGTTAATTCCTGAGTTGATTTCAGGGTGTACTTGTGTCAACGCACAAGGGTTTGGTAATCGCCAACATTATCGTAATGTTCAGGAAAAAATTCGCGGAGCAACTGAACGGAATCTTATATTGCTGATTGTACAACACGAATCTGTATCATTGGTTTTGGCGCATATTCAGCAAAAATTTAAATCAAGTGATTGTTTTTATTGGGTCATACCTACATTAATTTCTGGTTATATGAGCCAAGGAGCACTTGACTAATGACATTAAATATCAAATTTAAATCAACACTTCTAGGCCAAATTTGGTATCTGTTTGGGTTGGGCTATTGTTTTACAGTGGCTTCGACAGCAATTGCAAAACCTCAACTTGAAGCTGCTTTGCCACCACTTGAAGCAGTACAACAGAGTCTAGTAGAACATCCGAATGTGCGTGCTGCAATATCAGAGCAAGATTATGCAGACTTTGCCCGACAAGGATTAAAAGTAGGGCAAAATCCGTGGACTGTTACAGCCGGTATGCAAGTACGTAAGACGGATACACAACTAGAGCGAAAACAAGCCAATAGTTATGAACCTAGTTTGGGGATAGAAAAACAAATACGTTTGCCTAATAAATACCGGCTAGATCAAGATCTAGCACAACGTATTTCAAGTATTGCAGAACTGAAGTATGAGAATGCTCAACATCAAGCATCTAAAATGTTGTTAAATAGTTGGTTTGCTTATATGCGAAGCACATTGCATTTGAAGCGACTGCAAGAACAGCTGGATCAAATTCAGCAATTTATCCAAGTGACTGAACAACGTATTCGAGCAGGAGATGCACCACGACTTGAGCTAATGCTCTTGAAGAATGAGTACCAACAACTTGAGGAACAATATATGCAAGCTAAAGCTGCATATATTCAAGCTCAGCAATTGTTGGCCCGCGATTATAGAGGAAAGATCCCTGAACAGTGGAGCAGCGATGTTATACAGCCTAGCCCTATACAGTATAGTCAAGCAGAGTGGGTACAGAAAATTTTGTCAGTTAATCATGAGTTAGCACTCGTAAGGATGCAAGCTACACAGCAATACGCAGTATTAAAAAGAGAGCAGCTTAATAGACTGCCAGATCCTACGATTGGTTTTGGTTACAGTAGGGAGCAATCGGGAGAGGAGAATTTATTAGGGGTTAGTGTTTCAATTCCTTTGACTGCGCGACAAGTCGGTATTGCTTCAGGAATGGCAGCGGCAGAAGCAAAAAAAGCGGATTTGGAGGTATTGCGTGTAGAAAAACGTCTGCGTCAAGAAATACAGGGGTGGGTGATTCAAATGGAGTCAGCGACTGTACGGAATACGAAGGCGCAAGAAAACTTACAACTGTTGCAACAACAACATCACTTGATGCAAAAAGCGTATAAATTAGGTGAGTTGAATCTCAATGAGCTTTTGTTGCATTCGCAGCAATTGATTGAAGCACGTAGCCGAGTCGATCAAGCTAAAGTAGATTATGCAGAAAGTATGAGTTCCTTATTACTTGATTCTCATCAATTGTGGCCTTTACATGAGATGGATAGAATTTAACAGTAATATTTACGAGCATAGTAGGGATTATAAATTTGCGCTGTAGTTTGGTAAGCAAGAGAAAAAGGTGTTATGAGAGTTCTATTGGTAGAAGATGATTGCTTGTTGGCAAAAGCAACTGCACGTGGTCTAGATCAAATGGGCTTTGTAGTTGACATTGCGAGCACAGCAGAGCAAGCGTACCATTTTTTAGTGAGTTATCATTATCACTTTATTCTACTAGACTTAGGTTTGCCTGATCGAAATGGGATTGAAATTTTAAAATCACTACGTCGCAAAAAGAATCAAGTTGGAATTATTATTCTGACTGCTCAAGATCAAGTTGATGATCGTATTACAGGTCTAGAGGCAGGAGCTGATGATTTTGTTGTTAAACCTTATGATTTACATGAGGTCGTAGCAAGGATTCATGCTGTATTACGCCGAATTTCAGGAGAGGTAGGGGACCTAATTCAGGTTGGAAATATTAGTATTAACAAAGCGAGTAAACAAGTACTGTTAAATCAAGTCGAAATTGAGTTGACACATAAAGAGTTTCATTTATTGGAGTTATTTACTCTCAATCGTGGTCGTGTAATTTCGCGTGAAAATATAGAAAATTCATTTTATGCTTATGACGTTGATGTGAGTAGTAATGTTGTACAAGTCTATATTCATAACTTGCGTCGGAAATTAGGTAAAAATATTATCCGTACAGTACAAGGTTTTGGATATATCATGGATGAACAGCATTAAATGGCTGATCCAATTCGCAGCTATTCATTAACCCAGCGCTTATCTATAATTTTACTGGCAATTACCACTAGCGTTTGGTTGGGTAGTTTAGGAAGTATTTATTGGGGAATGCAAAACACTGCCAATAATATTTTTGATAAGTCATTGGCAGAAACTGCTCATGCTTTATTGTCTACGACTCTAAGTACCCTAGATGGAAAAGTACCGCAGCATACAGTGATTGAAAAAGCTAAGGGTGAGCATTATGACCAAATTGTATTTCAAATTTGGCATCGTGATGGACAATTAATTTATCGTTCTATTGGTGTGGAAACACAGCCATTTGTTCAGCAAGATAATTTTGGTTGGATTAAACTGAATAATAATACTTATCGTAGTTATTCTGTTTGGGATAGTACGCATACAATACAGGTACAAATTGCGCAGGTTTGGACAATTCGAAAAGATATTCAGCAAGATATGTTGCTGTTTTTGATTTTGGTTTCAATCATATTTTTGCCATTATTATTATGGTTGATTATTTGCACGATCCGTCGTCATTTATTGGCTGTATATAGCATTAGTCAAAACTTAGAAAAACAATCCATTGAACATTTAAATCCAATTAAGCCAGTTGTACCGAAAGAAATAGAACCTTTAGTGAGCTCTTTAAATACCTTACTTAGTGAGATTGCTGAAAGTATGCAACGTGAAAAACGTTTTACCTCAAATGCCGCTCATGAACTCCGTACACCATTAGCTGCTATACGCTTACATGCCCAAGTACTTCAAAATGCACGTTCCAATGAGGAGTCTAAGGAAGCTGCACAGGACATTATTACAGGAGTAGACAAAGCATCAAGAATGATTACTCAGTTGCTTACATTAGCGAGGCTTGAACCGAATGCCACACAAAACAAAAGCAATATTGATTTGGTAGATATTGTTAAAGGTACAGTTGAAATGATGGGTATTCAGTTCAGAAAAGCAGGTGTAGACTTACAATTGCATCTCACCTCAGTGTGCGTTTGGGGGCAGTCAGATCAGTTGGAAATTATGTTGAGAAATATACTCGAAAATGCCATTCTTTATCGTAGTTCAATACATAAACCCATTATTAAAGTCAGTTGTGGAAGTATTGGAAATGGTAGTTTTATACAGGTTGAAGATAACGGCATAGGTCTAGATGAAGCACAAATCCCATTTATATTTCAGCGTTTTTATAGAATAAATCAAGCCAGTTCTGTAGTAGGAAGTGGTCTGGGATTATCTATTGTGAAGCAGATTATTGACTCTCATTTAGGCAAGATTACTTTACAACGTGCAAATGCAGTTGGAGGATTGATTGTCAGAATTGAATTTTTCAAAAAATTGAATATTTATTAAAACGATAGTCAAAAAAATAGATTTTATCATATTGATTTATAAATTTAATTTAAATGCTGGCGTATATCGTTGTCCACTCATAATGTTCTCTCCTATGCAAAAAGAATAGACGAAATTTGTCTAGGAGAATGGTGGCAGTCCAGGGCCTGGTTCAAGCATGACTTGAGTAATACTCGGGCTGTGCTCATGATTTGCTTGAGCATTACTTGCGGATTTTCCCCAACGTGCTTGGGCTGCATTTTTGGTTTTATCAGATTTGATTTGAAATCAAAATATGTATAAGTTTTTGTAGCTCTCAGATTATTTTAAGTCATTTTTAAGATTCAAATTTTAGGCTAAAGCATATTAAAGTCTTTGAACTAAAAAAAATGCTTAAGCTGCCTTCTTTTCCCGGTCTACGCCAGATCAAACCCATCAGCCTTGCACGCTTCAACCTGTTACTCGCCATTTGGCTGGGACTGGTCTTAAACTTTGCTTTCTATCAGAAAATCCATCAACTGACGCCTTATACCAACCTCAAGGCAGACGCATTATTGGCGGCTACAGTCCTGGTAGTTATCGGCTTGTACAATCTGGTCTTGCAGTGGCTGAACTGGAAATGGAATGCCAAGATACTGGCCAGTGTGCTGATCATTCTGGGCGGTTTTAGTGCTTATTTTGTCAATAGTCTGGGGGTTGTTATTACGCCGGACCAGATCCAGAATATGCTGCAGACCGATGCCCGGGAAGTCCGTGATCTCTGGTCAATACGGCTGGTGATCTGGACGCTGGTCTTTGTGATTTTTCCTTTGTGTATCGTCTGGATGCTGAACATTCAGCCTGCATCTTTCGGGCGTCAATTGTTGCATAAAAGCCTGAGCAGTCTGCTTTCGGCCGTATTGATTCTAGGACTGTTATTCTGTTTTTATGTCGATTATGCAGCCATCTTCCGCGAGCACCGCGATCTGAAGGGCATGATTTCCCCGCAAAATAGTATTGCATCCACCGTATCCTACTATAAAAAGAAAGCACCTAAAGCCAATTTGCCTTTGATTCCTTATGGTGAAGATGCCCATCTGCTGCAGCAGGCTCAAATACAGAAACAACCCAAATTGATGGTGCTGGTGGTTGGGGAGACTGCACGTGCCGAGAGTTTTGCTTTAAATGGTTATGCACGCAATACCAATCCTGAACTGAGCAAGTTACCGATAATTAATTTCAATCAAGTCAGTTCTTGCGGAACTGCCACAGCTGTTTCAGTACCGTGTATGTTTTCAGGGATGACACGTCAAAACTATAATGAACAGTTGGCTAGCCACCGAGAAGGTTTGCTGGATATTGCTCAGCGGGCCGGTTATCAGGTGACCTGGATTGATAATAATTCGGGCTGTAAAGGTGCCTGTGACCGCGTACAAAAATACCAGATTCCAGCCCAACTGAAACAGAGATGGTGTGATGCTGGTGGTGAATGTTTTGATGAAATCCTGGTGGATAGCCTGAAAGATTATCTGGCGCATCTGGATAAAAACAACTCGAAACCGCAGTTAATTGTACTGCATCAGATGGGCAGTCATGGCCCCGCATATTTCAAGCGCTCCAAAGCACCATATCAGCCATTTCAACCGACCTGTAATACCAATGCCATTCAGGGCTGCAGTACAGAAGAATTAAAGAATAGCTATGATAATTCGATTGTATATACAGACCATGTTCTTGCCGAGATCATTGAAACTTTAAAGCAACAGACTCAATATCAAACCGGTTTCTGGTATCTGTCTGATCATGGAGAATCTACCGGAGAGCACGGTTTATACCTGCATGGTGCTCCTTATAGCATGGCGCCCACGCAGCAAACCCATATCCCAATGCTGATGTGGTTTTCTGATACCTGGCAACAGTATAATGCCCTGCAGCTAAACTGTTTAAAAACACAGACCGGACAGGCACGCAGTCACGATCATCTTTTCCCCAGCTTATTAAGTATGCTGGATATAAAAACGCAAGTGATTGAAGCTAAAAATGATATGCTTGCACAATGCTCATCATCATTAAAAAACAGAGCTTGAAATGCATAAAATACTGATTATTGAAGATGACTTTATGATTGCCGAGTCGACTGAAACATTGCTTAAACTGCATCAGTTTGAGGTGTACTGGGTCAATAATGGGATTGAGGGTTTAAAACAATTACAGCAGCAGGTCTACGATATTGTGCTGCTCGATTTAGGTTTGCCAATGATGGATGGCATGTTGGTGCTAAAAAATATCCGGCAGAAGTTTCCGAATTTACCGGTATTGATTATCTCTGCCCGGGATCAATTACAAAACCGGGTAGATGGGCTGAATCAGGGAGCTGATGACTACTTGATTAAACCCTATGAGTTTGACGAACTGCTGGCCCGTATTCATGCCTTAATCCGACGTGCCGGCTTAAAAAATACTGTGACAGATATGAATAAGAAATTATCACACAGTGGGCTGGAACTGGACCTGGAACAGCACATCGTATGCTTTAATGGTGAACCGATCGAGTTGTCTAATCGGGAATGGTCTATTCTCACTGCACTCCTCATGCATCCTAGCAAAATTTTTTCTAAAAACGATTTAGAAGACAAACTTTATGATTTCGATAGTGATGTAAGTAGTAATACTGTGGAAGTCTATATTCATCATCTGCGCGCCAAATTAGGAAAAGACTTTATACGGACGATCCGTGGTCTAGGATATCGCTTAGGATAGAGCATGAAGCCAAAACGTTATTCCTTACAAAAACGTCTAATTATTTATATTTCATTGTTTAGCGTGGTATTGGGCTGTGTACTAATCTTTGCAGCATACCGGATTGCACTTGAAGAAATTAATGAAGTCTTGGACAAACAGATGCAAAGTCTCGCAGAGCGCATTGCAGAAAATCGTCCAGAACCGCTACAAAGCAAGATCGATTTAGAAAAACAGTATAGTGAGGAAGATTTATTTGTAGATATCTGGTCTTATACACATACTACATTACATCCACAGGATGTTTTGGTTGCATCGGTCAAGAAAGCAGGATTCTATACGCATCAGACCCCTTACGGGACTTGGCTAACTTATATTATTCCTGGAGACCAATTGCAGATCCAAGTGAGCCAGCAAAAAAATGTCCGGCAAGAATTAGCATTGGAACTCGCAGCGAACATGTTTCTCCCTTATGTACTATTTCTTCCTTTTGCTATATTCGGTTTAAGCTGGGTAATTCGGAGAAATTTTCAGCCTCTTAATGATTTTAAAACAGAATTGGCCAGCCGTAAGGCTCAAGAATTAAAGCCGATCGCAATGAAAGATTATCCCTTGGAGCTGGAACCGACCATTCAGGAAATGAATTACCTGTTTGGCCGTATTTCCCTATCACAACAAGAGCAGCGCCAATTTGTAGCAGACTCTGCACATGAACTACGTACACCACTGACAGCTTTGAATTTACAGTTGCAGATATTATTACAGCAATTTCCACAAAGTGATGCCTTGCACAACTTGAGTCAGGGCGTCTTGAGGATGCAACATCTGGTAAATCAGCTATTAAGTCTGGCCAAACAGGAAGTCACAGATGGTTTAACTGAGCCTGTACAATCCCTGTCTCTGAATCAAATGACAGTCGCCTGCATTGAGCAATTGATCCAACTGGCACTACAGAAAGAAATTGATTTAGGGGTGGAGCAGCAACAGGAACTGTTGATTCACGGCCAAGCTTCGGCCTTGCATTCAATTATTTATAACCTGATCGATAATGCGATTAAATATAGTCCGAAGGATGGCGTAATTAACGTATCGATTTTCCAGCAAGGCCAGCAGGCAGTTTTACAGATCGAAGATAGCGGAACCGGGATTGATACTGCTCAATTCAATCAGATTCGGCAACGCTTCTACCGGATACATAATTATGCAGAAATTGGCAGTGGTTTGGGTTTGTCCATTGTAGATAAAGCCACCGAACGCTTGGGTGGAACACTAGAATTTTCCCGAAGTCTCAATCTGGGTGGCCTTTGTGTACAGGTCAAGTTTCCTTTAGCCAAAGCCTAAGGGGATAGGCTTAGGGCTATTTGGGCGTTGAGGCTGCTTGATTAAACGCGCTAAGGAACAGTTTTTTCTATCTCTAATTTGTGACTAAATAGCGCATAGCCGATAACATTCAGACACCAGATAATCCAGCCAGTCCAAAGGTTATGACTCAGGAAATGCGCTCCACGCATCATTTGTGCCCAGCCCATGGCTAACCCTAAAATTACCGCAGCGATCAGAAAGAAATAAGCCCGCTTGGGGTTAGACATGCGATAAACAAAATAGCCAGCCATTAAGGAAAAACCGCTAGAGGCATGCCCTCCAGGAAAACAGTGGCCAGCAGTAGCACTAAAATCCCATAAAATACCATCATAAGTAGGAATAACCATATTCCAGGGACAGGCATGGGCTGACTGGGATTTTAAAATTCCGATCGAGGCTGTGGTCACTGCTACCATGCTAAAGAAATAGCCAAATTCCCAGCGCCGCGTATGCCAGTTCTGCCATTTTAGTGAGACCTGCCAGCCTAGAAATAATAGGATATACACCAGAATCAGCATGTCTTTAACATAACGATGATTAAGTTCTGCCAGCGCCCAATTTTGCCGAAGGGGAAATTGTCCCTGACCATCGATAAAGGGATAGATAAGCTGTAAATCAAGCACTCCTCCAATATCAAAGAAGTTCAAAAGAACCAAAAAACTGAAACTCAGTAGTAATATTTGATTTAGTAAAAAACGAGATCGCTCTGACAACATTTTAAATATTCCATTCTTGTCGTTGTAGCAAAAATGAGGTCACAATGAATGACCGATTAAAATGATGCCCCAAGTTACGGTAATTAAACTGAGTGCGACAAACTGAGCGGCACTGCCCATATCCTTAGCATTTTTGGATAACTCATGCTGTTCTATGGAAATACGATCCACTACTGCCTCAATTGCTGAGTTAATCAGTTCAACAATCAGTGCTAGCAGGCACACAGCCACCATGAGTGCTTGCTCAGCTAGACTCTCGGATATCCAAAAACTAAGAGGAATCAAAATCAGGTTAATTAGCACGATCTGCCGAAAGGCAGCTTCAGTTCGGAAGGCTGTTTTAAGACCGGCCGCGGAATAACGGGTAGCATTGAAAATACGTTGTATTCCGGAAGTGCCTTTATAGAGTGAACGATCAGGGGACATAGAAGTGATTCAGTTAAGACGAGATTTGATTAATTTAAGTTCTTAACCTTAAAACTCTCTTAAAAATGGATGTCGATTTGATCCGCATTTATCTAATCAGATTTATGATCTAGATGTGTATTTCAATCAGCTTTCATATAAAAAATTAATTTGAATGGATTGGGGAGAATTCACCTTTTGAATGTTTGTGTAAAAAAGCTGTTTATTTATTTGTCATATTCTGAAAATATTTCTTCAATTTCATCCCACTGTGGCAATTTACAATTTTTTTTATTCACTTCGAATTGTAAACCAACACCATCAAGCACACGTTCAAATATGTCAAATGAACCTGTAAAACGGCCATTTTCCATCTCTGAAATTGTTGTTTTATTGACTTTAGTTTTTTCTGCAAGACTTTTCTGTGTGTGGCCCAATCCTTTTCTGGCCAAACGTATTTTTTTACCTATTTCACCTCGTGTAGCCATTTTTTGCTCCCCAAATTTGTTAGCTATATAGCAAACTTTTAACTAATAATAGTTAATGTTCGCTATATAGCAAACTTTTATAATGATTCTTGAATGGCTAAATTGAACTTATAAGATTCAATTTAGCCTCGAATTAAGTTAATAGAATCCATATATGTATGGCAGTTATCAATAATGAGGCAGTTGTATACCTCTTGAGAAGAGGAACTTCTTATACCTTAAATTTAAATTATTAGACAAACAATGACTTTTTTTGTGTGTAATAAGGCCTTGTATATCTTAATATTTACCCTGAAGCCGAAGCCCTTCGACTACGTTTAATATAGTAATTAATCCCTGAGTAGTCTGAATCTGTTCTATTGGAATGCCTTTGGTTAACTTATTTGGTGCCTTCATAAAATGCAGCATCCATTTAGCCTCTCCACCTGTTAAAGCATCTAGTGATATTGCAATACGAATTAAAATAATTGCGAGCTCTCCCTGACTTGAATCAGGATCTAACTCAAGCGAATTTAAAGTTTCTATTGAATCTAAATTGAGAATGATAGCAAGCTGGCCCTGTGTCAAACCAAGTTGATTTGCAGATGATAAAACAGCTTTAGCTAATACCTTTTTTTGTTTTGCAATTTTTTCTGGTGTTTTATGCATGACTGATCTCTGTTTCAGACGTTGCTGATATCTAGAGTTTATACTATTTGATTATCGTTTCTCAGAGTTCAAATTTTTATTACAAACAGCTTAAAGATGAGAAACTATCATGAGATACATCAGTAGTTTGAATACCCCAAGTGCTTTTGCATCTTTATACTTGAAAGAGAACTTAATTCGCTCTTCATCCTCATTCAGGCTGAAATTTTCTGCCCGTAATGTTAAATCCTGTAATGTCTTTTTGAGCTCTGTCTTGCTCTGCTGAGAGAGTTCTAAATGAAGATATTTTTTTGGAAATAAGCTATGAATAAAAGAAAGAAGTTTCTTCAGTTGCCGTTTTTCATTCAGTTCAAAAATTAACTGGGCTGAATTGGGCTGAACTTTTTCAAGATAAATTGAGTAGATCGTATTGAGCTGTTTTTTGTATTTACTTTGTACATTTGCATAACGCTCCTGAACATGGTGAATGACCTTTTTTTCCTCCTGATTGGTCGGCAACATGGTAACTAATGCAGCAGGAGTTTTCCTTAAAAAATCTGTGGTAAATAACCTCGATGATTTTTTTTGGTTTACATAGGAGGTTTTCAAATGCAGAGCTCTGGCACGTAATTTTTGCGCGATTTGCAAAGGAATAGCTTCAGGTAACAAAAGGTCTTGTTCTTTTTCTACTGCAAGAATGTGATGCAATAGTTCAAAAGTCATTTCGGAATCATGTGCTCCCAAGATCAGTGGGTCAGTGGAACTCTGGTGCCCTGGTTGATATTGATGATCATGTTGCTTGTAACGGTCTTTAGTAAGTTGATCAAATAAGAACGGTCTTATTGCACGTTGTTGAACAGGATATTTAACAGCAGCATCATGTTTTAGAATATTAAAATAGGCTTCTTTAGGAAGCAGGCTTTGTATTTGATTAAGCTGATAACTGATTGCCAGATGCATTAAATGCAGATAGCTAGAACAGGTTGTTTCAGGTGTCAGATGCCCGGCAAAATGTGAAAGAGCATACCAGGTCTGTTGAGTATTTCTGATCCGTAGCAAGGCAGAACGAATGCGTATTTGCTCATTTGGCGTATAGTCTGTAAATGCATCAGCAAGCGGTGAGTGTTTTAAAATCAGATAGAGATGATTAAATGCTGAATGACGCAGACTATGATAAGTAAAATTGTGCTCTCCAAAAGTTGACTGGATCAATTGTTTCAACAGAGCATTGACTTCATTTTCATGAGTTTCTTCCAACGACTGTTTGAAAAATAGCGGTTGTGTAACTGATTTTCCTTGTTCTTTTAGCAAGCGTTTTCTATTCTGACTATATGCTTTAAATGTATGTAATTCGTCGGCTTTAAGGAGATGATGCAGGGGAATCTTGCGGTAAGCTGAGTAGCTTTTTTGATTTTTATTGCGATTGTTTCGAACAGTGAGTATCACAGCATCTTCACTAATAAATAGATCACGTACGAAGATATTCAATGTTTCATTGATCCGTAGTCCGACTCTGAACCCCAGAATAAAAATCAGTTTAAATATATTTTTATCCTGAATCGAGATATCTTGAGTATTTTCGAGCTGCTCTAGCATGTGGTGAAAAATATGGGGCGAGATCAATGCGGTTCTGCAGATTTTTACCTGGATTAAATTATCCAGATCGATAGTGGGTGCGTTAAAGAATAAGGTTTGTTTGTGATGAAACTCCTGTAGACGTTTTTGTAAAGTCGCTCTAGTTGTTTCTTTCTTTAATAAAAGCATTTCTCCATACAGATCTTCAAAATCAGCATCTGAAAATGATGAAATATCTTTGTCTTGTGTTGCCTGCAGCCAAAGGACTGCAAACTGTGAAAACATGGTCCTCAGAGAACTTTGCTTGAGCGGCTGAAAATCTGCACGTATAAGCTTGCGCTTAAATCGTTCCTGCTGCTGAATAATATGATTGAGAAGGTCCAGTTGAGGCTCCGTTAATTTTGAGCGTAGAATGCTCCACAGCAGCAAACGTTCCAAGGCTGGAGATTGTTCTCTGGCATATAATTCTATGAGTTGATCGCTATAGTTTTTTGCACGAATAGCTTGACGTATTTCTACTAAAATATCAGCTACATCTAATGCAATAGTGACTGTAGATTGGTCCTGAGGGTTTTTATAAACTTCCTGAATCGTATGGGTAGGTGTGGGTTCAGGCTGAATAAAATAAGCTGCTAATTGTTTTTCGAGAGGACTGGAACTGTAAATTTCATTTTTTAAGATACAAATGGACATTTGATCCAGTCCGCTGTTTTTCAGGAACTGTGTATAGTAAAAACCGTATTTTAACAGGTCTTTACAACGCACCTTTTCCTCAGGAAAGGATTCGTTGATGCAAGTGTTGATCAATTGTTCTGCGTCATCAATATCTGAAAATAAATCAAATTTTTGATGTTTTAGTCTGTAGATCCAGCATTTCACAATATCGTGCAGCACAAATGTTTTGGTATAGCTGACTGAAAACTCAGGGTTATTAATACGCTGATTACCGAAATTTGGATTTGGGATCTCTAGCGAAACAACATGATTCGAGTCTAAGAAGCTTTGAAATTTCCTTGTTTTTAAAATGATTTTTAAAAACTTTTGTAGTTCGTTCTCATTATAAATGCCATTGAATAATATTGTGCTGATCAAACAAAAAGCGAGGGATTGAGTTGGACTGAAGTCATTATGTTCTGTCCAGTGAGCAATCACATTCTGGGCAAATTGAGTAATTTTTTTACCATGTTTTAAGGTTTCAATATTTTGCTGTGGTAGAGTTCTCTCATGTCTCACAGGAGTGGCGGGCACCGGATAGTTTTGATTCGATAAGCGGTTAAAGCGCTTAATATATTTAGCAAACTCTATACGTGCCATCTGATAGCTACGGATATTTGACTTACAGTGTTCTAAAAGCTGATTATCAACTTGGCGACAAATTTCCGAATAGTTTTCAGGTGTCAGCTCTATACATTTCTCACTAAACAATTTCAGAAGAAATGCTTTGTTTTTTCTATGCTTTTTTATTCTTTTGAGGGAGTGTGGATGTCTGCTCATTTAATCATGATCC
Source organism: Acinetobacter sp. RF14B (assembly GCF_006864105.1). Classification (NCBI taxonomy): domain Bacteria; kingdom Pseudomonadati; phylum Pseudomonadota; class Gammaproteobacteria; order Moraxellales; family Moraxellaceae; genus Acinetobacter; species Acinetobacter sp. RF14B. The sequence continues at coordinate 18,919 of NZ_SMTB01000010.1, forward strand.
CGTTGAATGTCGACATACTTTTAAGCTCTAATATTTCAATTAGCTTGTCTTGTGCTGTTCTAATTTGATCGTAATCAGTCGCCTGAAAAGCTGAATAGCGGTCAAACAGTCCTTGCATTGCTTCGTCGTGACCAAAGATGCCCTTAACTATGTCTTCATTGCAGTATTGGGCAAAAAAATAACGAGCAAAGTGGCGGGTCCAATTGCGCTGAAGAGCTATTTCTGTACAGTATTTTTGAATATCAGAAAGTTCTAAATTTCGGATATATCCTTGTGGATCGTAAAATAATAGAAAGGGGCGCTCACCCTCGAAGACCTCATGGATTGCTTGTACTTGTTCATTGGACAGATAGGCCTTTGTGAGGTGGAGAAAGTGTTTTAAATATTTTAGGTAATGCTGTATTTCATCACGAAGATAATCGTTAAATGGTAGATATCGTCCAATGGTGCCCGAATAACGCTGCTCTTTATCTGCAACAGCCATCAATTGATTATCGAGATCAAGATAATCGAGATTCGGGGGAAAGGCTTCATTTGGTCGGGCAGATGTCATAATCATGCAAACGTACCATAGCCAAATTGAATAATATTTCAGTGTTTTGAAAGGGTTAGGATTGCCCCGAACTTGCTGGTCAAGCTGTTTAAAAAAGGATTTAACCAGAGGCAGGTCTGGCGTTTGCTGACTACCGAAAGTAAGAGGGGATTTAAATTCTTCGATATAACTAGTGTCGAGCTGCGGGCAAACCAGATAAAGTGTTTGGCTATAAATATCGAGGATATCAACAATTTTCATTGAATAGTAATGGCCTGGGGTGTAGCTATTAACGTTTTCTCCACTAAGTAATTTACTTTCCAATTCATATCCGAGTGTATTCAACGTGATATCGCTGATTAAACGAGGAAGGTTTCGAGCTGTTAAATGAAAAGTAAGGCCGTCACTGATTCTACGTAAATATTCTTGTACATCTGAAGCAATATCATCTTTATCCCACTTTTTTAGTTGAAAAATCTGATCAAAATAAACTTTGGGTAAGGGGATGGTAAAAGAATTTCCTATATTCAGCATATATTCTTTTAATAAAGCATCTTTAAATTTAGAGTTATCAAAACTTTGCCGAAAATAGAAGTTTTCAGGGCTAAAAGTAATTTCTTTTCTTTTTGAACTCAGACGGAAATTTTTCCGAAATACTAATAGCTCTTCATAGTATGTCAAACTGAGTACTGAAAATAAAAGTAAGGCATGAATTGGAGAGGTTTCTGCCTGTTCAAACAAAATTCGTATAATATGCTGTGCGGTAGGCAAATCAAAGACACGAGGATTTGACTTGCTCATTAACTGATTTTTGTTTTGATGCAGAACTTTGTTCTTGAGATTATTGACCTGAGCTGTAATTGAGTATTGCTCAAGAGGATTAAATTCAAAATTATGATCTTCAAATTTTTCTATAGTTTTATCTTCGCGTGGTTGTTTGGCTGTACCTTGTTCAAAATGAGTCTGATGCGTTTGTTCATCATCGAGAGATATTCTTGATGTCTTTTGAACATCAGTTTGAGGAGGTTCTTTGGCGCCTGAACTGCTTTGGCGATTTCGTTTTAAACGTTCAGACTGAGTAAAGACATATTGATAGATGACACGTAGATTTGCCAGCTGGCCAATTTGTTTTTCATCTAATTTTGGTGTGGAGCGGTTAAGTAACTCTCTATTCTCAATTTCTGCTTGATTTAGAAATGCAAGCAGATCTTTTAACTCTATAGGAAGAGGAGCTAAGAAATTGTAAAGCCAATAGTATTCTTGCTTTGTACTAGCTAAACGAAAACGTCTACAAAGGTTAGCTACAGTGGCTGCATGTTCTTTGTTATTGAGCGATTCAATGCATTGAGTATTAAAAATAGCCCATTTTAGTGCAGTTGTTTGATATGCTGATGGGGTGTTGATGAGTGCAATAAGGTAATGAGCTAGAGGATACTCACTGATTGATGTATCAGCAAGATCTTGTTTTATGATGTTATCAAGTTGAATTATTTCAGTGTGCTGAATGAAGTCATTGAGCTTAAGGGAATCACTATAATTTTTCAGCTTTGCTTCTGCCAATACTTGGTAGAACTTTCGAAACGGCTCAAGCTTTAATTCTTGAGTATCTTCTAAATAACTATATCCATTCATGATGAAATTCCCGCCAGAATTTTTTCTAATGAAATTGGACCTGCATAATCTGAAATAGAACTTATCGGGCTTTGGGATTTGGATAGTCCTGATAATTCTCGCAGTTGGTTGATAGTTAAAATTTTATGACCGAAAACTTCTTGAAGATGGTCAGGTCGGTATTGTTCATTCAGCCAGTATGCAATGATATCTAAGCCCTGAATTGAGTGATGCAAACCAGAACTGAGTAAGTTTCTTACTTCGTTTAGAGCCTGAATGATGGATTCATATGAATTATTTTTCTCGTAAGCTTTAAACTTAAATTGAGTTTTATTCTTATTGTAAAAATAAGCATAGATCCAGCTGAAATGGCTACTAAAAAAATAGTGATCTGGTTTATCAGTTGTAAGGAGAGGGATATCTATATTTTGTTTAAAAGTGAAATCCAAATGATAGTTTTGCTGTTTCTCATTAAGCTGAAAAAATAAAGCTATCCAGATTTGATAAGCATGCATACATTTGGGATAACACATTAATTGCAGATTTTTTGCAGATACGCGGCAATTTGGTACGTTTTTCTTTTTTCCAGACATACAGTGATACTTCCCCATATTTGTGCCAAATGGCTGAAAATAAAAAATAATATTCATATAATTTTCAATAGTGATGCAATGGCTAAAAATACCATATATGGTGTTTGTGAATTATTAAAATCACTATATATAGTTTTTATTGTTTTTAGAATTGGGATTAAAATAAAAAATAAGTAAGTTTTTGCTAAGTATATAGACAAATTTAACTTGATTGATATCGGGAGCCGTATATGGAAATTAAACAACTGAAACAGGTAGAAGTCGTTACAGATGTTGTATGTGATGTATGCAACCAATCAACGAAACTGGAGTTTGGAACTTTATCGGCACATTGGGGCTATGGTTCTAAGCATGACGGGGAAAGATATGAATTGCAGTTATGTGAGAAATGTTTTTTTTATGCACTTGCGACATTAAAAAAAGAGCGAGCAGATGAGTTTATGTTTGATGAAAACTTTGACCCTTCAACCCTAGATGGGTTTGGGTTGAAGTGAACCTATCATCGCGACAGGTTCTAAGAATCCAGAAAATACTGATTCATATCCACGCTAGCAGCTTCATTTTTAATGGCGAGTAAGGGATTCAGGAAAAATATTTTTCTTTGCTTCGAGGTCACTGAGTTCGGAAAATGCTTGAATACCGCCTGCGGCTTTAATTCCATCTAAAGCGACAGATAGAGCTTTCTGATCTGACAGGAATGTTTCATCCCATACGGTAGAAGTACCACTTTGGCTCACCACTTCCAGTGTCCAATCACTATCAGGTAATCGATAAATTAGAATTTCAATTTGCTCATTATCCTCTTGTAAAACTTGAGATAAGGGAGAGTCGATTAAATCATTTTCATCATAATCCAGAGTATTGTCATTATCAGACATTAGCGGCAGCCTTTATTGTATTTAACATCCGTCCATAGTAATGAATGAATTAAATTTTGCCTAGCGGAATGAATGTTATGGGTACAAAGGACGGCTAATTCTAAAAAATAATAGCCCCGACAATAAAACAAAATAATCCAAAAATTACCCAAATCCAGACATTCGATTTGGGTTTCTCAGTATGTGATGTATAGAGTGGTTGTTGTTCCTGAGCAGGATTCTCTTGGTTGCCAGCTCTGTTCTTATAGGGTTGGTACTTGGAATAGGATAGGCCTGTGCCTGGAATACCAACGCTGGTTCGGGTGCCTTTTTTGCCAATATTTAAAGAAGTACCAGGTTTGCCAATGCTTGCACTGCTGATGCCTTTATGCGTCAGATTGATTTTTAATCCAGGTAATATTTTAATACTCTTGCGAAATCTGAAGCCCATATTTTTTCCATTTACAAGAACCAGTTTGGTTTCTATCTCAGTTATCCGGATACAGTGAAATAAGAGTTTGATTCATTCATAGGACTGATCATTTGACTTATCTAGTGAAATATCAGTATGTTCTTTAACATAAGATATTGGCTTTTAGACAATGAATCAAACATCAAATTATTACAATCAACATGCTCAAGCATTTTTTGAAAATACCTATCAGGTTGAGATGGAAAGTCTTTATGCACCATTTCTAAGATATTTGCCGGAACAGGCATTAATCCTGGATTTGGGCTGTGGCTCGGGGCGGGACACTTTGGCATTTAAGAAAAAAGGCTATCAAGTTGAGGCAATTGATTATTCTACCGAGCTGGTTGAAAAGGCGAGAGAGCTGACAGGCATCGAGGTACGTCAGCAAAGTTTTTATGAGCTGAATGAAGTAGCTAAGTATGATGGGATTTGGGCTTGTGCTTCTCTTTTGCACTGTGAAAGAGATCGCCTGACTGAAGTGCTGGCGCGCATATTTAAAGCATTAAAGCCAAATGGTGTGTGTTATATGTCTTTTAAATATGGCGATACAGACCGTGAGAAAAAAGGGCGCAGCTTTACTGACTTGAATGAGCAGCAAGCTTACGACTTACTCAAACAAATAGATCAGGCTTTACTGTTACAGCAATGGATTACTGTAGATAAACGCCCAGACCGTACAGAAAAGTGGTTAAATATTCTGATTAGAAAAAAGCAGGCTTAGACATGTTGTTCAGTACAGCCGAAATACCAACACCCAACGAGCAGCTGAAATTCTTGAAGCATATTCAGCAGATATTGCAGTCAGGGACTTTTACTTCGACCTATAAGTTTGCCTTGCTGATAAGTATCACGCGTCTGGCGATTGAACAGGGGCAAGATACCGGTGCTGCGTTGCATTTGGAATATCAGGATATTGCTGAAAAGTTTATTAACCTGTACTGGAAACAGTCACTGCCGTTTCAGTTTAACCAGTATGAGCCTTTTACTATTCATCAAAACACTGGTAAGCAGGCAAAGATCATCAGTGAAATTCAGAATGCACAGCAACAATTCAAGACCTTGGGAACGTTGAGAAAGGATGTACTTTACTGGAACAGGCTGAAGCGAACAGTTGCGACAACGGTAAAGCAAATGCCAGTAGTGTATTTGCAGAATCTGAATGGTCAAACGGTAGAATTTCTCTATTGCCTTGAAGACTCCAAACAGTCCCTCAAGCTTTTACCCAAAGTGATGTATTGTTTGAGACAGTTTAGTGAAATTATTGAAGAGCTGTGCCAGAAGCGCTGGATCATTTTATTCCATGGTCTCTATATCCTGCCGATACCGGACATAACTTTGTTCTGGCAGATGATAAATGTAATTCACAAAAAAGGAATTATCTGGCATCCGAGCAATTCCTAGATCAATGGCTAGAACGTAATTATTTACATGATCGACTAATCACTCAAGAGATTTCTCAACTTGGTTTTTTAACTGATATGCAGCGTTCGCGTCGGGTAGCTGATTGGGCATACAGACAGGCAGTTGAGAATGAGTATTTGGTTTGGTTGGGTGGTAGTGAAAAAAAACTAGTCTCTAAACTTATAGAAATTCGTTGTGAGAACAAAGTGATAATTTAATTAATAAGAAAAATATCAGTTATTATCATATTGTCTTAATTACTGCATTTGACAAATGAAACTCATTGATAACATCAACAGCACATTAGGTTCAGATATTGGGGGAAATCTCAGTAGAAAGTCCAGATTAAAGATCGCTGCTTCCTATTTCTCCATCTATGCTTACGCTGCTTTAAAAAAAGAATTAGAAAAGATCGAAGAACTGCAATTTGTTTTTACGTCACCAACCTTTGTTGCAGATAATGTGACGGACAAACTGAAGAAAGAGAGACGTGAATTTGTCATTCCTAAACAAGATCGTGAAAGCAGTCTTTATGGCACAGAATTTGAAATTCACTTGAAAAATCAGTTATCACAAAAGGCAATTGCTAAAGAGTGTGCAGATTGGATACGACGAAAAGCAACATTTAAATCGAATAACAGCAATGCACCAATGCAGGAATTCATCAGTATTCAGAAACCTGAGCAATCCTTAACCTATATGCCAATTCAGGGGTTTACCCCTATGGGACTCGGCTTTGAAAAAGGTAATGCTATTTCCAATATGGTGAACTGCTTTGATGAGCAGCCGATGGTGCAAACCTATATTCAGCTGTTCAATCAAATTTGGAATGACCCCTCAAAAGTTGAAGATGTCACTAGTGAAATTATTCGACACATTGAGTCTGTCTATCAGGAAAATCCACCTGAACGCATTTACTTCTTAATGCTTTACAACATCTTCAAAGACTTCCTCGAAGATATCAATGCAGATGTGATGCCTAATGATCTCACAGGTTATCAGGATACCTTGGTATGGAATAAGCTGTTCAATTTCCAAAAAGATGCAGCCGTAGGCATTATCAATAAACTTGAAACCTACAATGGCTGTATCTTGGCGGATAGTGTTGGTTTGGGTAAGACCTTTACCGCATTGGCTGTGATCAAATACTACGAATTACGAAACAAGAGCGTTCTGGTTTTATGCCCTAAGAAATTGGGGGCGAACTGGACGAACTATAACGCCAATTTAGTTACGAACATCTTTGCTAAAGACCGTTTTAGCTACGATGTGCTGTATCACACAGACCTCTCTCGTAAAGGTGGTGAAACCCTAGGCATAGATTTGGCGAGAATCAATTGGGGTAACTATGATTTGGTTGTCATTGATGAATCGCATAACTTCCGTAACCGTGGCACGTTTAAGGATCGAGAAACACGTTATGACCGCTTAATGAATCAAGTGATTCGTCAGGGCGTGAAAACCAAAGTGTTAATGTTATCTGCTACGCCAGTAAATAATCACTTTACTGACCTTAAGAATCAGCTCGCCCTTGCTTATGAGGGAAATGCAGGGTTATTGGAAAATAAGCTCGATACTGAACGTGATATCGAAACCATATTCCGTAGAGCACAGGCCAGCTTTAATGCCTGGGCAAAACTAGATCCTGCCCAACGGACAACTCAAGAAATTCTTAACCTTCTGGATTTCGATTTCTTTAAGCTGTTGGATAGCGTAACAATTGCTCGTTCAAGAAAACACATTCAAACTTTCTATGACACCAAAGATATTGGACAGTTCCCTCAACGACTCAAGCCGATTTCATTCCGTTGTGCATTATCAACCGATCAGGATAGTGTTTCTCTGAATCAAATTTATGCAGATCTGTCCTTAATCAAGATGTCAGTCTATGCACCAGTCAGTTATATCTTTCCAAGTGCCTTAAGAAAATATGAAGAGATTTTTGATACTCGTGTAGAAGGCAAAGGTAAATTAAGACAGGTAGACCGTGAAAAAAGTTTACAGGCCTTAATGACGGTCAACTTGCTGAAACGCCTAGAAAGTTCTGTCCATGCGTTTAGACTGACGCTCAACGTTTTAAAGAAAAATATTGAAAATGCACTCGCTAAAATTGCGGACTTTGAAGCTCGTCAGGCGGATGATGAAGTCAGTATTTCACCAGACTTTGGCTACGATGAAGATGAGAATGGCGAATTGCTTAATACTGAAGACCTCATTGGCAATAAGCTCAAAATTCATTTGGCTGATATGGATCTGTTGAGCTGGAAAACGGATCTAGACGGTGACTACCACATTATTCTCGGTTTACTGCGAATGATTCAGCCAATTAATGCTGAAAAGGATGCCAAACTACAGCATCTTAAAGCACATGTTGTTGAGAAAATTCAGAACCCAATTAATGCCAATAACCGTAAAGTCATCATATTTACTGCCTTTGCGGATACAGCGAATTATATCTATGAGCATATTGCTCCGATTTTGCTAGAAACCTACGGTCTGCACAGTGCCAAAGTGATCGGTAGTGATAATACTTCAACGATTAAGACCAGAGTGGGAAGTCGTCAAAGTTATGATATGCAGGGCTTACTGACTCTATTCTCTCCACAATCAAAGCAAAAAGCAGACATATTCCCTGAAGAGTCCAGAGAAATTGATGTGCTCATTGCAACCGACTGTATTTCTGAAGGACAAAACTTACAGGACTGTGATTATTTGATTAATTTCGATATTCACTGGAATCCTGTACGCATCATTCAACGCTTTGGGCGTGTGGATCGTATTGGCTCATCAAATAGCGTCATTCAGCTCGTTAATTACTGGCCTGATATCAGTCTGGATGAATATATTAACTTGCGAGAACGCGTCGAGAATCGCATGGTGATCGTCGATATGACCAGTACGGGAGATGATAACGTCCTCAGTGCTCAAGCCAATGATATTGCCTATCGTCGTGAACAATTACAAAAGCTACAAACTGAAGTACTAGACTTGGAAGATGCCAATACAGGGGTTTCTATTACCGATTTAGGTCTAAATGACTTCCGTATGGATTTGCTTGGCTATATGGAAGAGCATCCTGAATTGGAGCGATTACCGAATGGATTGCATACCGTTGTCCCTGCACAGCCAGAACTCGGTTTAAATGCAGGAGTTATTTTTACCCTAAGAGCACGACATCCTGAGTCACCTAACAGCCAAAGCAACCGCCTATATCCATATTACTTAGTTTATATTAATCAAGGCGGTGAAGTCGTTTATGACTATACCCAAGCCAAATATTTATTGGATGTAGCACGTAAAGCATGTCGAGGAAAAGATCATCCGATTCCTGAAGCATATGAAAAGTTTAATGAGAAAACCAATGATGGACAAGATATGAGCCAATATTCAGAATTGTTGGATATTGTAATTCATACCATTCAGGACGTAAAAGCTGAGAAGGATATTGATAGCTTGTTTTCAGGCTTGACTACATCGGCGTTGGTAGATGTGGTTTCTGGATTAAATGACTTTGAGCTTATTAGTTTTATTGTGATTGAAGAATCTTGATCATGAAGTTATATAAATTTCCACCCCAGGCTAAAGTGGATCTGTTAATTCCGAAAAATAAGTTTTATGAGCAAGGGAAAGCCAATGCCAAGCTCGAACAACTATTTGTTGATCAAGTGGCAAATATACGGTGGGCTTACAAGTTGGCTTCATCTACAATCCACCTCCAAGATCAGGAAGATTTGAAGGAAATTCAAATCTTTCGAGTGAAAAGTCGGGTTGAAGATTTAGATATGTCAATTCTATCTTTCATTGATAAGCTCATTCTCACTCCAATTGTTTTTGAAGTTGTTTATCAAGATAAAGTGAAGGTTGTTGCAACCTATAAACGGTTGAATCAAGCAGATAAAAGCAAAGCTGTGATAGGTCAATATTATGCTTCTGAATGGCTAGAGGATCATGATCGTATAGAACTACCTTTTTATTTAAACTTGGCTGATCTATATGAACATTTCATTGCTCAAATCTTGCCAATTGCATCAAGTAAAGACTTAGAAAACGATGATGAGTCCGTTTCTATTGAACTTCAACTGCAAAAAGCTCAACAACTTGAAAGCTTGCAAAAGCAGCTTGCTCAGTTGCAATCCAAGTTGAGAAATGAAAGGCAATTTAATCGTAGAGTTGAGTTGAATAAACAATTGCAAAATTTGCAATTACAGATAAGCCGTATTCATTAATGGTTGATATAAAATGATAAATTCCATTATTCAGCAGTTAGAGCAATTGATCGCAGGAGATTTTTCCCTTCTACAGGAAAGCGTAGATATTGAGTGCAAATTAGCTATTGGTCATGATGGAAAAGGTGGGTTACCAAAAAGCCTTTGGGAAACATACAGTGCTTTTGCAAATACGGATGGTGGCATCATTATTTTAGGTGCCAAAGAGTTAAAAAATGGCACATTTGAAGCACGTGGTATAGAAAATCTTATTCAGATCAAAGCAGATTTATTTAATACGCTGAATAATCCTGCAAAGATTAATAAAAACTTGTTAACCGATCAGTTTGTTCGAGAATGGCAAGTTGATGGTAAATGTTTGCTAGTGATTGCTGTGCCTAGAGCATCACGAAAGCAGCAGCCAATTTATTTAAATAATAATCCACTCAATAATACTTATGTTCGTCAGAATGAGGGTGACTATAAACTTGATGATGAACATGTCAAACGCATGTTGGCTGAACAAGCACATGATGGTCGAGATGATGAGATTCTTCCGAATTTTGGGTTAGATGATTTAGCGATAGAGTCATTAAGGTCTTATCGACAACGCTATAGCAATTTAAATCCTAATGCTGAATTAAATGATTTGGTTGATATAGAGTTTTTACGTCGTATCGGGGCTTATGGGATTAACCGTGAAACAGGCGCGCGCGGTCTAACCAAAGCGGGATTATTGATGTTTGGAATGCAGCATACAATAGCTGAGGTATTCCCAAACTACATGGTGGACTATCAAGAACGACCTCATGCGCAAACAGAAGCGCGTTGGGTTGATCGAGTTGTGCCTGACGGTTCTTGGAGCGGGAACTTATACGACTTTTACCGTAAGGTTTATAATAAACTTATACAAGATTTAAAAATTCCGTTTGAGCTTAAAGATGGAGTGCGTCAAGAAGATACACCAGTTCATATTGCATTACGTGAAGCTTTGGTAAATTGTATTGTACATGCGGATTATACAGATCGAGCTTCGGTCCTTATTGTAAAACGTCCCGATATGTTTGGTTTCCGAAATCCTGGACTGATGCGGATTCCACTAGAGCATGCACTAAAAGGTAGTGAATCCGACTGCCGTAATCGAAGGCTACATCAAATATTTAGACTTATTAATGTCGGTGAGCAGGCAGGTTCAGGAATTCCAAAAATCCTATCTGGGTGGCATTCTCAGCATTGGATTCCACCTTATTTACATGAGAAGCGACAACCCAATAATCAAACCCTTCTCGAAATGACCATGGTTGATTTATTTCCATCTGACACCATGCAGCAATTGACGCAACAATTTGGCTCAAGTTTTACTGAGCTCACGCAAAATGAGCGCGCTGCCCTTGCCATTGCCAAACTTGAAGGCACTGTAACACATGCACGTTTACAAACTGTTGTGACAGGACATTCCGTTGATATCACTCGTGATTTACAACATCTTGTTAAACTTGGCTTTCTAAATACGAGTGGTGGTCGTGGTTCTGTATATACCTTGGCTGGGGTAGATATTGTTCAGCCAGATGATATTTTTAATGAACAAAATAAAGAAATAAGTGATTCTAGCTTAGGTTCTAACGAAGCGAGCTTAGGTTCTAACGACGCTAGCTTAGGTCTTAAAGAGTCGAGCTCTATACCTAATGGATCATATAGAGATGAGATGGGGCGCTTGTGTAGCGATCGTTTGGACTTTCCAATTATTGATAATTTAATGGAATTATCTGAGGATTTTAGGGAAAGTCTTTATGTTTTGGCGAATGAAGCGAGAATAAAGCAGCGTCTTTCTTTCGAAGTCATGCAGCACATAATTTTGCGACTTTGTAGTGAGCATTTTTTTACCATATCTGCTTTAGGTGAATTGCTGAATCGTAAGGCTGAACCTTTAAGAAAGCGTTATCTATCCCCAATGGTAAAAGCCAACCAGCTTTGTCTTGCATTTCCAACGACACCGACGCATGAAAAGCAAGCATACCGTACCAATACCGAATTAAATCATTCAGAAAATTAAGAGTTATCTATGTCAGACCAGTTAAAAATGCACTCACCCAATCTTGTGGATGCAAACATCGAAAAAATTTCAGCACTATTCCCAAACTGCATTACCGAAACCAAAGATGAAAATGGTGAGCTGAAAAAAGCCGTTGATTTTGACTTGCTTAAACAAGAACTTTCACAAGTTTTGGTTGAAGGTGAGCAGGAACGCTATCATCTTGATTGGGTCGGTAAAAAAGAAGCCATTTTAACGGCTAATGCACCAATTGCGAAAACCTTGCGCCCATGTCGTGAAGAAAGCGTTAATTTTGATAAGACAGAAAACTTGTTTATCGAAGGTGATAACCTCGAAGCACTAAAACTTCTCCAAGAGAATTATTTGGGTAAGGTCAAAATGATCTACATTGACCCACCATACAACACGGGTAATGATTTTATTTATAAAGATAATTTTGCAATTAATAGAGATCTATACAAATTACAAGCCAATGAAATAGATCAAGAAGGTAATAAATTCTTTACAAATTCTGATAGTAACGGAAGATTCCATTCTGATTGGTTATCAGATATTTATCCAAAGCTACGTTTATCAAAAAATCTTTTAGCAGATGACGGATTTATCATTGTATCGATTGGAGAGCGTGAATTAAGTAACATGCTCAAAATGCTGAGTGAAGTATTTGGAGAAAAAAATCAACTCGGAATTTTTACATGGAAATCAAGAAGCAAACCTACTAATGCCGGTAATTCAAAATATAGAGCTCAAAAAGTTGCTGAATATGTAATTGTCTATTCTATGACTAACCCAGAAGAAGTTATTTTAAATTTAAGCTCGTCAAAAAGTAGAACTTATCCTCATACGGATACAGATGGTAGAAAATACAGGACTACAACAATTCTGACTTCGAATAGAGGATCATTCAGACGTGAAACCATGAGATTTGAAAGTAATGGTTATTTACCTGAAGAAGAGTATCGTTGGAAAGCTGGAAAAGAAACGATTGAAAATTTATTTGCAGACAATCAAATAATCTTTAATGAAGATGGATATCCAGTTTTAAAAAAATATGAAGATGATGAATATGACCCTCTCTATCCAGTATATACCTATTTAGATACTGATTTAACTGGTACTGCTGAGAATGGAAAATCAGAATTAAATTTTCTTGTTGGAAATCAACATGGTTTTGATACTGTAAAACCAATTAATTTGATGAAATATTTAATTCAAACATTTTCAAATGAAGGGGATTTAATTTTAGATTTATATGCAGGTTCTGGTACAACAGCTCAAGCTATCGTTGAAATAAACAAGGAAATAGACTCTAATAATGAAAGAAAATTTATTTTAATCCAAATTGCCCATGAAGGTATAGAAAATATCTTTCATAAAAGAATTTTGGGGTTAAAGAATAAATATAATTTAACTTGTGGGTATAGATTCTTAAAAATTGACTCAACCAATATGAAGGATGTGTATTACACACCTGACGCTTTAAGACAAGCTGATATGCTGGATTTAGCTTCAAATATTAAAGAAGACCGTACATCTGAAGATCTGTTATTCCAAGTCATGTTGGATTGGGGGCTTGAACTTTCTTTACCGATTGAACGTAAAACTATTGCAGGAAAAGAAGTCTTTTACGTTGCAGGCAATAGCCTTGTAGCTTGTTTTGATGATTTGACTTTCGATGTAGTTGATGAAGTTGCTAAAGATCGTCCTTTACGCTTCGTATCAGCAGAAAAGGCCATTCGTCTAGACCATGATAAAACCAATATCAAAGAACGCTTTAAACAGCTCTCTCCTGATACCGAAGTCAAGTTTCTTTAAGAAGGTTAGATAATGGAAATCCGTTTTAAAACTCTTGATTATCAGAAAGATTCTGTACAAGCGATTGTGGATTGCTTTAAAGGACAACCACGTTCTGAAGGTCATCGTTACATGATTGACCAAGGTGCAGCTAAAGTGAAAAAAGCAACTGCACAGGTTGATATGCTTGAAGAAACCTTGGACTTAGAAGGTGGTAAGGCTAAAAAAGTTATTGCCGATGTTGGTTTTGAGAATGCTCATATTTTTGATCTGCAAGCTGTATTGAAAAACATTCAGGAAGTACAAGCAGCAGGTGGATTACAACGATCATCGCAATTGATCACGGATGACAATGGCAAAGGTAAAAACCTGACTAAAAGCCCATTAAACCTTGATATTGAAATGGAAACAGGTACAGGTAAGACCTATTGTTATATCCGTACCATGTTTGAACTGCATAAGCAGTATGGCTGGTCGAAATTTATTGTGGTCGTACCAAGCATTGCCATTCGTGAGGGCGTTTATAAAAGCCTAAATATGATGGCAGATCACTTTCAAGAACAGTACGGCAAAAAGGCGCGTTTCTTTATCTATGCTTCAAAAGCACTGCACCATTTAGAAAGTTTTAGTTCTAATGGTGGCATTAATGTCATGGTCATTAACGTTCAAGCCTTTAATGCGACAGGTAAAGATAACCGTCGGATCTATGACGAATTGGATGAATTCCAATCCCGTCGTCCAATTGATGTGATCAGCCGTAACCGTCCAATTTTAATATTGGATGAGCCTCAAAAGATGGGGGCAGATAAAACACTAGAGTCTTTATCAAACTTCAACCCCTTATTCATTTTGCGCTATTCAGCTACGCATAAGCGCAACTATAACCTTGTTTACCGTTTGGATGCCTTGGATGCCTATAACCAAAAACTGGTGAAAAAAATCACCGTGAAAGGTGTGGAAGTACAAGGCTTAACGGGTACACATGGCTATTTATACTTACAAGACATCATTGTATCTAAATCTGCACCTGTCGCGCGTTTAGAAATCGAAATTAAAACCCAAAATGGCTTTAAGCGTGAAGTGAGAAAGGTCAGTAAAGGCAATAATCTTTATGATATTTCCAATAAAGCTGAACAATATAATGATAGATATGTAGTCAGAGATATTGATGCTCGAGATAATTCCATTACTTTTGTAAATGGAATCAAAATTCATGTTGGTGAAGCATTGGGACATGTTGATGAAAAGATCATGCGAACCATTCAGATCCGTGAAACGATTCGTGCACACATTCAAAAAGAACGTCAGTTATACAATCAGGGTATTAAAGTTCTGAGTCTTTTCTTCATTGATGAAGTAGCAAAATATCGTCAATATGATGAGGATAATAATCCTGTAGATGGGGAATATATTCAAATTTTTAAAGAACAGTACCAGCAGGTACTCAATGAAGTTCTGGATCTAAACTTAGAAAATGACCCATATTTTGACTATCTGAAAGCAATTGAGGTAGACCGCACTCACAACGGTTATTTCTCAATTGATAAGAAATCAAAACGTCTTGCCAATCCAGCAATTGATAAGAAAGCTGAAGAAGCTCAGATATCCAATGATACAGACGCTTATGACCTGATTTTAAAAGATAAAGAACGCCTACTTTCCTTTGAAGAGCCAACTCGTTTTATTTTCTCTCACTCAGCGTTACGAGAAGGTTGGGATAACCCGAACGTCTTTGTGATTTGTACTTTAAAGCATTCAGATAATGTGATTTCTCGTCGCCAAGAAGTTGGCCGTGGTATGCGCCTTGCAGTGAATAAATTTGGCGAACGTATGGATGCCAACCATTTCCAAGGGGCCTTAGGAGAAATTCATAAACTGAATAATCTCACAGTTGTTACCAATGAAAGTTACAAAGAGTTTGTGTCGAATCTACAATCAGAAATCTTAAATACGATTCAAAATCGTCCGACACAAGCGACTCCTGATTACTTTAAAGGGAAAATTTTTAAGTTATCCGATGGATCTAGTGTTGAAGTAACTGAATTGATGGCAAAGCAGATTAATAAGCATCTGTCTAAGCATGATTATATAGATGACAATGATCAGTTAACGTCAAAGTATCACGAAGCGAAAGAGCAAGGTACGCTTGCTGAATTGCCTGAAAATTTAGTGGCTTATTCTGAGCAAATTCACAAGCTGATTGATGGGCTGTTTGATCCAAAAGCTTTGGAGGGTATGACTGATAATGGCAATAAGAAGCTAACCAATACGATCAACCAAACCAATTTAGAACGAAAAGAATTCCAGGCTTTATGGTCTCGTATTAACCGTAAAGCAGTTTATCAAATTCATCTAGATTCTGAAAAACTCATTGAGCAAAGCATTAGTGCTGTTGAACGTACTGCTGTTGAGCGCAACAACAAATTTGTGGAAACGTTGAGTTATAAACTTGCAGAAGCGACACAGAATGATGAATCCACCTATGAGCAAGTCAAAGCCAAAGAAATGTTTGGGAAGGTGACTTCAAAAACTGAAGTGGCGAATATTTTTATTCAGTCTCAAGTGACCTATGACCTGATTGGCAATATTGCTGATGATACGAATCTCACTCGTAAAACGGTTGCTCGTATCTTACAGGGAATTAACGCTGCGGTATTTGCGCAGTTTAAGTCGAATCCAGAAGCTTTCATTCGTGAAATGAGTCGTATCATCAACGAACAGCAAGCCAAAATGGTCATTCAAGGACTGAAATATAACCCTTTAGATAGTACTTATCCTGACAATGAAATCTTTGTGAGTAATGAAAATATTCCATTACAGGCGTATAAGGCAGAGCGTCATATATGGGATTACGTAGTCACCGATTCTGATAATGAGCGTAAATTTGTTGAGGAGCTGGATGGTGCAGATGAGGTGGTCGTCTACGCTAAACTTCCTGATCGTTTCCAGATTCCTACGCCTTTTGGTAGCTATAACCCTGACTGGGCAATTGCTTTCAATAAGGATAAAGTACGCCAAATCTATTTCGTTGCAGAAACTAAAGGCTCAATGCTAGACAGTGACCTAAGGGAAAAAGAGAAACGTAAAATTGACAGTGCTAAAAAGTTCTTCGCTACTTTAAATCAAGAAAATCAATCATTGGAGGATGTAGTTCATTATTCGGTGATTGATAGTTTTGGTAGTTTGATGAAATTAGTGAAATAAGCAATCGAAAGTCTATGACTACGTCATAGACTTTCTTTTACGAGGAAATTATGGGCTTTTTTGATATGTTGTTTTCTGGCATTGGGTCTTTATTCAGTGCAGCAGTGAGCGTAGTTTCTGAAGTCGTTTCTACAGTCAAAACCTATTTCACTGCAAAAGAAATCGTAGCAAAAACTGTCTACGATGAGCGAGACAAAAAACAAGATCAAATACATGAGCTTAATCAAGAAATTCAATTTTTGCGTAGAAAATTAAATGAATCAGGACGTATTACTGAACAACAACGTAAAAGGCTGTATGAGCTTGATGAGGAAAGAAATTTTTTAAAACAAGGCATTAAAAGTGATAGTCAAATTATTGCTGCTGATAGATTCCAACAGAATGAAAATAATATTCATAAAGTTGATATTGATCTAGAAACAACCCATGTCCTTCAATGGAATGCTTTTGCAGATACCATGGCAAAGGCATGCCCTAGATGTCAAAGACCTATGAAATTACAGTGGGCACGTAATTTAGTTCATGTTAATCCACAAGATTTCTATTGGGGATGTACAGGTTGGTATTTTAATAATAAACAGGTTCGTTTATGTGAATATCGTGAAAATTTATCTCAACAAGACTTAGCATTAATGACAGATACATCCGCACCTGAATTTAGTCTTTCAGCTCAAGACTTCAATATTATTCTTCAGGATCATCGTACGTCTGAAAGTATTATAGAGCGTATGGATGATTTACAGTCTGATCTAAGGAGTAAAAAGCAAGGTGTTAACATTGTTTGTTGCCCAATGCATGCTGAACCGATGGTTTTACAAAAGAAAAAGAATGGAGTTGGGCTATTAGATCAATATTATTTACGTTGTCCTCATTGGGCACCTAATGATCAAGGCTGTCCCTATACAGAGAAGCTAAAATCAGGTTCACAATTGGCAGCTTTATTAAAGCATCAAACTGGTACAGGAATACTTTAAATTTTATAATGTGTCCAAGTAAAGTAAGAATTGATGTTCTACTTCAAATAAGAATATCTGTCCATTAAAATAAGAATACGCACCACCAGAATTCAAGGAAATAAATGGCTTGAAATTGGGGTAGTTCATAATAAAAATTGGTAAAAAATATTATGTAATTCATCCATTTTAGTCAAAAAATATGTACAAGAATTACTTGGAGTAGATAGCAATTCGGATGAAATTGAGTTTTTGAGCTCATTTGAAATATTGCATACACCACAAAATGTATTTTGACCGTAAGCGTCCGCTGAACCCACTTTTCGAGCCTGTAAATAATTTTTTTAATAAAAAAGCCAATTATCTCGGAAGATAATTGGCTTGAGCAAAAAGTTTGGCTATCTGCTTATTCGTCGATCATCCCAATAACACGGTACTACAATCAAATTGTTTTCATGTAATCGTGACCATAATCGGACACCTAAATCCCGCTGCATATTTTGGACTGTGAAATTGGAAATCAGCAGGGTAGATTTCATATTGTCATAACGACTATATAAGACCTTATGCACCATCTCCAGGCGTTTTTCATGCCGGTCATGCAGGCCATATTCATCAATCACCAATAAATCAAAACTGGAGAAATGATCGATGACTTCTTTCTCAGAGCGTGAAGTATCTGACCAGGTATCCATCATTTTTTGAGCAATTTCTGCACTGGTATAGTAGCGTGCAGATTTTGTACTGTTATGCAGAATGTTGCGAATAATTGATGCACTCAGATGGGTTTTACCTGTACCCGGTGTACCAATCATCAACATGTTCGGGTTGTGATCAGAAATAATTTGCTGTGCAAAGGCCTGGCATAGCTTGATGGTATTATCTTGTGCAGGGCATGCAACTACATAATTCTTGAAGCCACGATCCAGGTAGCGTTTATTGAGCCCTGAATTTTTAATTTTCTGTTGTAGCAATCGCTGTTGCAGTTCATCCTCATAGGCTGCATGTGAGTGATGGACGGTTTCTTTGGCACACAATTTACAGAGCCTATGACCAGCAATTTCCATCAGGGGTATATGGTGGGTAGGGCAAAGTGTTTTCGTTGATTCTGCGTCAAACTGAAGCATTCTAGGCATAGTATTCATTAGAACCTCCTCAAATCCATTTGGAGTTTTCTGCAAAATCCTCATTTTTTTCTTCAAAATTTGAAGATGAAGATGAAGATGAAGATGAAGATGAAGATGAAGATGAAGATGAAGATGAAGATGAAGATGAAGGGCATGATTCAAGCATGACTTGAGTAATACTCGGGCTCTTCTCAGGAGCTGCTTGAGCATTTACTTTTCGTTGCTTGGTTGATGCTTGAGCATTACTTGCGGATTTTCCCCAACGTGCTTGAGCTGCGTTTTTAGCTTTATCAGATTTCATTTGCTGATTTTGCAATGCCTGGCTTTTTAAACTGGTTAAAAAGTTTGAATGAATCTGCTCAGATTCGATTTCAAACAATTCCAGGGCCATTAGCGTATTCAACAAAGTTTTAGCCTTGGTATGTTGCGATAATTTTGTGATGCTACATACAGTAGCTAGGTCATGAGGAATGGCACCATTTTTCCAGAAATCCATCATTAACAGTAGGGTGGCACCAATTTGTTCTGCCGTCATTCGTGCAAATTTTGCCTGTAGGTCGCCAATATAGAGTGGCATCCAAATTGAAATATCTTTATGCATGTGTTCACCTTTTTATAGGTATAGAGGGGCTAAGGTCATCGATTGGATGACCTTCTATGTTGGTTTTATTGGTGGGCGAGACTCATTAACCGGAGACGGGCCTGTTGGGCCAAGTCATCGTAATGGGCTTGCCCTTCATCCAGCATTCGTTGTAACCAGAGTCTTAATACTTGGTGATCATCGAAGCACTTATTGATTTCCAGCAAAAAGGCCAGATTGTGCAGTTTGGGAATGTGGAGCTCATGGATTAATTCACGAGCGACCATATCTGCTTCTGGGCTAACGACTACGCCGCCAAAGAAAGCTTTACTGTTCATGGGCAAGCTCCTCTGTATTCAGTCTCTCCAGCATGGCTTCAAAAGCACTACCATCGCGGCGCGTAACATTAGGGATGTAACGGCTATAGACCCGGAATAGCATTTCAGTCGTTGAATGTCCCAGCTGGCGTGCAATCCATTCTGGGTTCTCGCCTGCCGACAGCCAGAGTGTTGCTGCGGTATGACGTGTTTGATAGGCTCTTCTAG
The DNA here is from genome assembly GCF_006864105.1 of Acinetobacter sp. RF14B. Classification (NCBI taxonomy): domain Bacteria; kingdom Pseudomonadati; phylum Pseudomonadota; class Gammaproteobacteria; order Moraxellales; family Moraxellaceae; genus Acinetobacter; species Acinetobacter sp. RF14B. The sequence continues at coordinate 38,846 of NZ_SMTB01000010.1, forward strand.
GCTTCAATCCTAGAAAGCGCAAGATCGGATGCCAGACACGTTTATTCACCAGACGGTAATCGAGAGGTCCACCGTCACGATTGCAGAATACAAACTCTGATTTGCCATTATTTAAGCTTTTCTGTTGGAGAAAGGCTTGGTAAACGTGGTCATTCATCTGGATCGTGCGGTCAGAACCATAAGTTTTGGTTCCACCAAGCACACCATTCACTAACGCTTCTCTGATATGGATTTCACGACGTTGTAAGTCGATATTTTTCCATTGCAGACCATCGATTTCACTGGTACGCATACCCGTAAAAAAGCGAATGGTGTAATAGGGACGGAAGTCTTCACGCACTGTGGTAAGAATTTTATGCACCTCTTCCAGAGAAAAAGGTGTGACTTCAATCTTGCTTTCCTTCAGATTGTTAATATTTTTATAAGGCGACTCAAACTCGTATCGTTCAGCCGCATCATTGAGTATCATACGTAAAGGCGTCATGATTTGATTGATTCTCGATGCTTTCAGACTTGTCTGATCTTTTCCGTGAGTCACTTTGGCGAGGGAAGCACGGAAGTTCAGCAAGTCTGACTTCTTGATTTTTGAGAGAACCTGATTACCAAAAGCAGGAATCAAATAATTTTTAATAATAATTGAAACCTTGTGTTGATAGGATATTCTCCACTCAATCTGTTTCTGTTTAAACCACAGTGCAGTAAACTCTTTAAAAAGAGGTACTTTGGTTTGTACAGCGATTTGCTGACTTCTTTTTTCCTTAAACTCCTCGACACGGTTACTTTTTGGGAAGTACTTTTCGTATTCAAAAGTTCCCAAAGTAATTTCCGCCTCTAGCTGCTCGAGACGTTTTTTTAAAATGCGACGATTATAGGCATTGTCTTCAAGACTGGTTGTTTCTCTGCAACGAATGCCCATGTAGCGAAAATCGGCAATCAGTTTGCCACTTCGTTCCCGGATGGTAGCCATCAGTTAAACCTCCTAAGCCTTATTGCAGGGCATCCATGCTTAAACCAGTGAATTTAAGCATTTCAGTTTCAATACGTTCCCAAACAAAAAGAATTTTGCGACCACCAAAAGGACGGATGTAGTGAACACCTTCAATAAAGACACTGTCCTTCAGCTGGTTGCGAATAGTACGAGCGTCGTACTGGATTTTTTCAGCCAGTTGCTGGGCTGTGAGATAGGTATATGACATAATTGTATTCCTAGCGTAATTCATAGGATGTAATGAATTTTTCATCCTTAGACCTAAAATAACCTCAAATTTAATTAAATGCAATTAAATTTTCATTGTATTAGAGGAAAAATTAATGGTTACTTGTAAGCTGCCAATATTGTTGGCTGAAAGAAAAATGCGTGTAGCTGACTTAATTCGTGGCACAGGCATTAATAAGACAACTTTGCATAAGCTTTATAATGGCGAATTGACTCGAATTGATTTGGAGACCATCGATCGAATTTGTGATTATTTGGATGTACAGGTAGGGGATTTATTTGTTTTTGAAAAAGACAATAAAGAACAATCTGTTAGTAAGTAGTTTGGTCACAAATGGTCACATCAAAAAGTGAAATGGTCACAAATTATTGATCATTTGGTAAAAAATATCTTGTTTGGAAGAGAACAGGGTGATTTTTTGCCTTCAAAAAAGCTCTGAAAGTGGTGATCGATTGAGGACATTTAAGATCAATTGAGACCATTTTTTTTGTTGTGGGCACGCCATGGTCACATCTTGGTCACAAAATACGAATCACATTAAGAATATTTTTTATTGAATCGAATAACAAAGGAAGGAGAGTTTTTAAAAAATATAATAAAATCAACAATAAAAAAGCCCCAATCATTCGATCAGGGCTTTTTGAATCTGGAGCGGGAAACGAGACTCGAACTCGCGACCCCAACCTTGGCAAGGTTGTGCTCTACCAACTGAGCTATTCCCGCATAGGCGATCAGTTTTTTACTACAAAAAAATGAACAAAAAAGAATTTGGAGCGGGAAAGGAGGCTCGAACTCCCGACCCCAACCTTGGCAAGGTTGTGCTCTACCAACTGAGCTATTCCCGCATGCCGTGTATAATACAGCATGAAAAATCAGGGTCAATCACTTTATGAAAAATCTTGTATCAATTGCATAAAATAAAAGCAATATTGGGGCTATAAGCAGATGGGTGTACAAAAGTTATGCTAATTTTAATGAAAATTGGCCACAATCAAATGATTAGAGGTAAATCGTTCACCGAAATAGAGTAGAGAACAAGGTATACTGGAGACAGATTATCAATGGGAGTCAGGCCATGAGCTTAGAACAGCAACTGAAAGACCGTTTGGCACAATTGTCACCAAGTTATCTGGAAGTCGTCAATGAATCTTCGGGTCATGGGGGGTATTTTCCTGGTAAAGAATCGCATTTTAAGGCAGTCATTGTCAGTGAAGCGTTTGCTGGCCTGCGTGCGGTACAGCGTCATCAGAAAGTCTATGCTGCAGCGGGAGACTTGTTGGCTAAAGACAAGATCCATGCTTTAGCCATCCATGCTTTTCTACCTGAGGAATGGAAAGAACAAGATACCTCCAGCCCAGCCTGTGCACATGCACCCAAACACTGAGAGCGTATTATGGACACTCAACTTTTAGTTAAAATAATTCATATGTCTGTTGCAGGCGTGGCCCTCGTGGCCATCCTTATACGTGCGTTTACCTTGTTTGTGGGTACGCAGGGAAATTTACCTAATCCAGTCGCACAGAAATTTTTAGTGGCCTTACAGCATTTGTCCATGACCATCATTGCGATAACAGGCGTAATTGCGCTGGTCCTTAAAGACTTTGATGTGCAGCCCTGGTTCTATGCCAAAATTGTTCTGTTTCTGGTTTTGCTTTCATCTTTGGGGAAAGCCTATAAAAAAGATGATTCAATCTTATTGGTGCAGCGTCGGGCAGGTCTACTCATCGCAGTGGTTTCTTTGCTTGCGATTATCGGGTTGGTGATTAGCAAACCAACGTTTGGTTAAAAAAATGAATTAACTAACCGCAATATCATCTCAGTGAAATAAATACAAAAATGAAAAGGGGGTTCTTATGCGTACACGTGTGATATTTAATCAAAAGGGTGGGGTGGGCAAGTCCAGTATTGCAGTGAATCTGGCTGCAATCAGTGCGCACCAGGGGCTGAAAACACTGCTGATTGATCTGGACCCCCAGGCCAACTCCAGTCAATATTTACTGGGCGATGATGCCACCTATTCACATGATAAACCTGCATTAGAACCCAATATTGAGAACTTTTTTGTAGATATACTCGGTCAGCAGCAAAGCAAGGGACTGCTTGGCAATGCGATTGGTTCTATTTTAAAGACCCGCGCCAAAGGGCTGGAAAGTTATGTGCATCAATCGCCTTTCAAGCATCTGGAGGTCATTCCCGCCAGCCCGAATTTGGGTGCTTTGGCGCATGGACTGGAAGCTAAACATAAAATCTACAAGCTACGTGATGCTCTGCAGGCTCTGGCCGGTCAGTATGATCGGGTCTTTATTGATACGCCGCCAGCTTTTAACTTCTTTACCCTGTCTGCCCTGATTGCAGCAGATCGGGTTCTGATTCCGTTTGACTGCGATGTATTTTCCAAGCGTGCTCTGCATACTTTAATTGAAAATGTCATCGAAACTCAGGATGATCATAATGCTGGTCTGGAAATTGAAGGGATTGTGGTCAATCAGTTTCAGGCGCAGGCAAAACTGCCACGCGAAGTCGTGCAGCAGCTCAAAGATGAGGGACTGCCTGTACTGAACAGTATGTTGCCGCCTTCTATTGTGATGAAAGAATCCCATCAAAAAAATCAGCCATTGATTCATCTCGCTACTGATCATAAATTGACTCAGGCCTATCAATCATTGTTCAATGAGATTGAGCAGAACTAAGATCGAGCTAACTATGAAACTTGTGAAACTAAGTCTGGGCCTTGGCATGTTGGTGCTGCTAAATGCCTGTGCAAGTACCATCAAGCCGACCTATGTCTCACCGACCCATTATCAGGCACTTAGCTGTCAGCAGTTACAGAGCGAATATAACCGGATTCAGCAGTATATTAATAATGGTGTGGAAGCACCTAAGCGTACTGGAGTCGGGGTGGGAGTAGGCTTAGGTGGTGGCTGGGGCAGTCGGGGGGGGTGGGGCATTGGTCCAAGTGTATCCGTGAATATGGGGCAATCTTCCAATACCAAACGTACTGAAACGGCACGACTATTGGGTGAACAGGAAGCCATTGCTCAAGCAGCACGCTATAAAAACTGTCCGATGATTGCCCGGAAAGCCGTGGCGTCTTAACTATCTTTCTTTGCAATAATCAAAAATGCTGGCTTTAGGCTGGCATTTTTTATATCTGCACTGTGATATGCTAGAAAAATAAAAATATTTTGATGAAAAAATGACTCATCAGCATAAAAAATAAAAATTTGTGCGCTTGTTCTCGGGCTTCAAGATTGGTTAAGGTACGGCCTGAATTGAAGAGTTGCTCTGCCTATGATTGAAAACTGGTTGTTTGTGCTAGCCATTTTAGCGGTCCTGATGATTCCTGGGCCAGCCAATGCAATGGTCGCCAGCTCGGCCTATCAGCATGGCCCATTAAAAACCAGCCTTTATATCCCGGCGATTCTGGTCGGCTATCTGTATGCCATTAATGCCTGGGCCTTACTGATTCATTTGTTCTCCCCAATCTGGCCCGGCTTTAGAGGGGTGGTGCATGTTCTGAGCTTGATCTGGGTAGGCTGGATGACCTTTCATTTATATCAGGCCCAACAATTACAGCAGTATAACAAGGGCCATCCACATCTACATCCTTGGCAAATGTTTAGAATAACCTTAAAAAATCCCAAAGCAGCGCTATTGGCTGCGGGGATTTTACCCACAGCAACCTGGCAAAGTCCGGTCAATTTTCTGCTGGTCTTTGCAGCATTTATAGCGGTCGCGGTGCCAGTCACTTTTTTCTGGATATACTTCGGACAGGCATTACTTGCAAATCAGCTTAAACGCATCAGCAACAAGCTGATCTATAAGATCACCTTATTGCTGCTTTTACTGTGCCTGATTCCAGTATGGATCAAGCTTTGGGATTAATTCTAAGAAAACAGATTTAAGCCGGTTTGCTTTTTTTCAGCTTCTGCTGGATAAAGCCGACTATACCCGGCATCACACTCAGAATAATGATACCGAAAATCAGATAGGTAAAGTTGTCTTTGATAATCGGCATATTGCCAAACATATAGCCTAAAATCACAAAAGAGCTGATCCAGAGCAGAGCGCCCACCACGTTATACGTCAGGAAGTACTTATAGTTCATGCTGCCAGCACCGGCCACAAAGGGTGCAAAGGTGCGGGCAAACGGTACAAAGCGCGCAAATATAATGGTTTTACCACCATGTTTTTCAAAGAACTTTTGTGTATAGGTTAAATGCTGTTTATTAATAAAACGTGATTCAATCTCGAACACCCGTGGACCAATATATTTACCAATATGATAATTCAGGGTGTCACCCAAGACTGCCGCAGCAAACAAGAGCGGAATCAGCACCCAGGGGTCCATGGCGCCGGTAGAGGCAGCC
>NZ_SMTB01000110.1:0-6908 GCF_006864105.1 Acinetobacter sp. RF14B
ACACGCTTACTGTCAGCTTTACCAATTGGGTGCAAGCAAAGCCCTCACTGCGGTTACACAAGAGCAGAATGAGGTTGCGATTATCTTCGGTCGTGAAGATCGGGGGCTGACCAATGAAGAATTGGCGATGGCCAATTATCACTTAACCATTCCTGTGAATAAGGATTATGGTGTTCTGAACGTCGCTCAGGCGATTCAAATTATTTGCTATGAACTTCGTATGGCAGCCATGGAACAGGTTGAACATCCACAAGATCCTAAAGCCACCATGCAAGTGATTGATGGTATTGAAATGCAATGGGACGAGCCGCTGGTGACACATGAGCACATGGAGCAGTTCTATCCGCATTTGGAAAAAATGTTGGCAGAAATTGAATTTATGGATCCCAAAAATCCGAGATTATTGCCTTTACGCTTGCGTCGCCTTTTTGGACGTATACAATTAGATCGTATGGAATATCATTTACTTCGTGGTATTTTTAGTCGTGTTCAGGCTCTAAATAACGGGACTTGGAAAAAATCTTCAAAGACATTACAACAGAATGAGGATCAAAACTAATGCTAAAACAGCTCAAAGAAGATATAAAAGCTGTCTTTGCGCGCGATCCTGCAGCACGCAATACACTCGAAGTCTTAACCACCTACCCTGGTATTCATGCCCTGATCATGCATCGCATGGCACATGAACTGTGGAACAAAGACTGTAAAGGAACGGCGCGTGCCCTGTCTTCATTTAGCCGCTTTGTCACCGGAATTGAAATTCATCCGGGGGCAAAAATTGGCCGCCGCTTTTTTATCGATCATGGCATGGGCGTGGTCATTGGGGAAACTGCAGAAATTGGTGATGATGTAACGCTTTATCATGGGGTAACACTGGGGGGTACGACCTGGAATAAAGGGAAACGTCACCCTACCCTGGAAGATGGTGTAGTGGTGGGGGCCGGAGCAAAAATTCTGGGCCCTTTCACTGTCGGTAAAAATGCCAAGGTCGGTTCTAATGCCGTAGTGACCAAGCCGGTACCAGCCAATACAACGGCAGTCGGTAACCCGGCACGTTTCATTACCAAAGACAAACCAAAAAATGATAGCGAAAGTCGCCGTCGTGACTATGCAGAGAGTATTGGCTTTCTGCCTTATGCAGCCACTGAAGAGCAGTCTGATCCGATTCTGGAAGGAATGCGTGTACTGCTGGATCGAATTCAGCAAAATGAAAAACGCATGAATAACTTATGCAACCGCCTGTCTCTGCTTGATCCATCGTTTAAAAAGCCACTTGATGAATCACCTTTGAGCAAGGAAGAGCTTACAATTCTGGAAGAAGCACGACGGGAATGTGAAGCACAAAGCAGTCAGTCCAAAGCCTGACCACGCTTAACTTTGTAACATGCAATGACTTGCATGATTCTAACAGTTTTCATAGACTGGCGATCATGTGATTTTTAAACCAGCTATTTTAAAAAATAACACAAATGGACGGATATTATGACTCTTAAGCCCTTGGCGCTTGCTTGCTTAACCCTGACTTTAACTGCATGTTCAACCATGTCACAGAAACCAGCACAGAAAGCGACAGATGCAATTGTATTTGTAGAACCAGCACTTACACCACCATTTTATGCTTTAAATCCTTTCAACTATAACGAACCACCTCCGTTTGAAGTCCATCTGCAAAAAGCTGCAGCCCAACCTGTGACCAAAATGGTTGTGAGCGACCCGAATGATCCCTCTAAAAAGATCACGCTAGATGTCAATAAGCTGATCATTCCATTAGTCGACAGCAAGGCCTCTTCCCTGCATTATGCCACTCTTGCACAGGACAATGAGATCGACATTACAGAGGTGGATGATTTTCTGCAAATGGTCGAAGGCAAGGCTCGCCATTATCCGCCTCGCTTTACGGACCGTCAGGAACGTCGTGGTTTTGAAGCAAAATTACGTGAAGTTTCCCAGCATCTGGATACGCTCGCCGCACGTGAAAATGCCTCTTTCGATGTATTGATGCGTGCCTTTAAAGCCAGTGTGATGGCGCGTAACCTGGATCTGGGTTCTGTCTATACCACGAAATCCCTGACCTATGCACAGCGCATTCTTCGCCTGAATCAGGATGATCCTGAAGTGAATTTCTGGTTTGGCTTTGGCTTGTCTGAAGGGGGTGGTCACCGTGAAGCAATTCCATATCTGGACAAGGCCATGAAGGCTGGTGTGCAGGAAGCCTATCTGTCGGCAGCAAATAATTATATTGCCCTGGAGCAGAAGAAAAACGCGATCCAAACGTTGAAAAATTACAAAATCAAATATCCGCAAGAAGCTGAAGTTGCAGACCGCCTGATCATGGAGGTGGAGAAAAACGGCCGCTGGAACGTTTGGCAAGTGATGCAAACTGCAACGCCTGCACCAGCTGCCAAGACGCAATGATCGGCTTGTTCTTTTAAACCTCTCATAAAAATAGACTGCTACGGCAGTCTATTTTTATGGAAAAATCAGTAGAATACAGAATATTATGGTTTCAAGAATTTAAATGAGTCTGCAAACGGTATGCATAAAAAAATAACTAAAAATCTTCTGCTGTGCACCCTGATCATGAGTAGCCTACTCAGTGGCTGTCAGGTCGTCAGTGTTAAGGAGCAGGCAATTAATGTCTCGATTAGCAATGAGCGCGACAGTATTCTGACCCGAGATAAACTCAGTGAAGCCAGTCTGAATGTTTTGTCCATGACCGGACGAGAGGCACAAATCTGTATGGATCAACCTGACGAATGTGTGGCAGAGCTGAAAAAAATCCCGCAGATTCTGGATGAGCAATTACTTTCTACTTCGAGTGAATTATATCTGGCTAAATCTTTGCAACTTGGCAAATCGGCAGAATGTACCACCAGCGCCCTGGCGAAAACCCGTTCTGAAGAGAAACAGCAACTCCACAAGCAGAACCAGCAACAATGTCAGGAACAGCAATTACTGATGCTGGATAAAAGCATTCGCTACAGCTATGCCTACCTATTTCAGACTGAGCGTGCACCACAGGAACGGATTTTTGATAACCGGCAGGTCCAAATCCGGGATTTTTATAACCTCGCAATCGCACATCTGATTCATATTTATGCCGAGCGGCATGAAAGTAAAGAAGCCGGCCAGCGCCTGCAGGTGGGCAAGAGTGTCTATACCCTTAATCTGGACAATTTCCCACAGCTGAAAAATCAGTCGATTGAAAAGTTGATGTCCACCTATAACATGAACTTTTTCGGCTTACGTTCGATTACCCGCCGTGATGGTTTTGGTTCCGAATTTCTCGCAGTCTTGCCGGAAGAAAAAACCTCGCAAGAAGACAAAAAGTATCTGGCTGATCCGCTAAAACATCAATACCGCAATGGTTTTAACCCGAACATTCATTCGGCACGCTATCTGGCGACAACCATTACTGCTATTCCGCAATTCACCCATTCTGTTGAGCAGATTTTAAATAGCTCTCATTTTAACTTGAATCTTTATGATCCTTATAAATATGAAAAAATTAAGGTCGCAAATAAAGAATATGCTTTAGCTGCAAATTTTTCTGCTCCTTACGGTCTCTGGCTGGCGGAAAACAATCTCGGGCGTATGGCCTATCTGACGCTGATTGATCGTGATGACAATCTGATGATGCCGCATCTGTATATGCTGGAGCCTTATAATCCCAACAAAAAAGTTCTGGTCTTAATTCATGGCTTGGCCAGCAGTCCGGAAGCCTGGATTCGTCTGACTAACGACATTATGGGTGATCCGGTTTTAAGAGAAAATTTTCAGGTCTGGCAGGTGTTTTACTCCACCAATATGCCAATTCTGGAAAGCCGTTACCAGATTTATGCCCTGCTCCAGCAAAGTTTTTCCCGTCTCAACAATCATGTACCCGCCAAGAAGGAAGCGGTGCTGGTCGGACATAGTATGGGCGGTGTTATTTCCCGCCTATTGGTCAGCCAGGCAGATATCAGTCAGTCTGCATTTAACACTGTGAAAAACACTCAGCTGATCAAGTTCCGCAATAATCCTCTATTTAAAGCACGTTTAGAAATGCGGCCTATTCCAAATTTCAGTCGTGCCATTTTCTTGGCGACTCCGCATGAAGGAACCGAATATGCAGACCGTTGGCATACCAAGCTGGCCCGTAAGATTATCCGTATTCCAAGTGCTTTTCTAGGGGCTTTTGCTGATACAGTCCAAGGTGAAGTTGGTTTAAGTGATTTTGTCCATGAAATGGGCCATGAGCTGATTCAGAATGGGCCTAGCGATTTGAGTGAAAATTCAAGATTTATGACTCTGACCAAAGGCATTCAACCTCCTCCGGGTTTTAAATTTCACTCCATCATCGGTAATACAACGGACAGTGAGGATGTGAATCACATGTCTGATGGTATTGTGTCTTATCAAAGTGCCTATCTTGAAGGGGCGGCTTCCAGTAAAACGATCAAGGGCGGCCATTCGATTCAGGAGACTCCAGAAGCAGTGCTTGAGCTACGCCGACTGCTCAGATTACATCTGGTCGATTTAGGTCTGTACCATCCTGATCAATGATCGGTTAAATTAAAAGAGCTGCCTATAGGCGGCTCTTTTTTGGGTTAATATTCACCTACTAGAATGATAAATCTGGTTTGAGCTTCAACCAAACTATAAAATTGATCATGTGGGCTTGGGCAAAACGATGTATGAAAGAGAGGGAGTATAGGGGGATAGCTGATCCCCCTATACTTTTAGCTTTTTAATGGACCACCAAGACTAAATCCATATTTCTCACCTGTTTACCAGGGTTCATTAAAACTTGCTCAATCTGACAATCTTGTTCAGCCTTAATCGCAAGCTCCATTTTCATAGCTTCAATGGTAAATAATGTATCGCCTTTTTTCACAGACTGACCGGACTTTACAGGAACCGTACTGATCATCCCCGACATCGAAGCACCGATATGTTTCGGGTTCGACTGGTCTGCTTGTGGATGAGCGCTGGTTTCTTTCTGATTCGCCTGTCTCACCTGAATCAGACGTAATTGTCCATTCAGCTCCACAAACAGATCAATGATTCCCTCTTTTGCTTCCGACCGTCCCAACAGTTTAATTTCAAGTGTTTTACCACGTTCAATTTCTATCTCAACCGGAGTCTGCTCTTTTAAACCATAAAAGAAGGCTGAAGAGGGAATGCTTGAAGTCGTCCCATATTTCTGTTTGTGCTGCATAAAGTCGCTAAAGACTTTCGGATACATGAGATAGGATGCCAGTTCCTGTTCGGTGATCACCTGACCAAAGAGATTTTCAAGCCTGGCTTTTTCACTCTCCAGATGAACAGAGGGCATAACAGCACCCGGACGATCACTTAAAGGCGCGGTACCTTTTAAGATCTTGTGCTGTAATGCTTGCGGAAAACCGGATGCCGGTGTCCCCAGCTCCCCTTTAAACAGTGAAACTACCGATTCAGGGAAATTAATCTCAAGCTCCGGATTATGAATGTCTTCAGGCTTGAGATTGTTGGACACCATATATAAAGCCATATCCCCGACCACTTTAGAGGTTGGGGTAACTTTAATAATGTCACCAAACAGCAAGTTGACTTGTGCATAGGCATCCGAGACTTCCGACCAGCGTTCTTCAATGCCCAGCGAACGCGCCTGTTCACGCAGATTGGTATACTGGCCACCCGGCATTCCCGCTTTTTATACTCAAACCGGGGTCGGAACCCTGATTGCTGAAGGCAAAGAAGTCCGTAACTTTAATGGCAAGGATTATATTTTAGAGCCAACCATCACCACAGATATTGCCCTGGTCAAAGCCTATAAGGCAGATAAAGCAGGAAATTTAGTTTTCCGTAAAACAGCCAGAAATTTTAATCCTGAATGCGCGATGGCAGGCAAAATCACCATTGCAGAAGTCGAACAGCTTGTCGAAATTGGTGAACTTGATCCTGACGAGATTCATCTTCCGGGGATTTATGTCAATCGAATTGTATCAAATCCGGCCCCGGAAAAGCACATAGAACAAATGACCCTGAAAGCAGCGGAGGCTTAAACCATGGCTTGGACACGCAATGAAATGGCGCAGCGCGCTGCACTGGAACTTGAAGATGGTTTTTATGTCAATTTAGGGATTGGCCTGCCGACCCTTGTAGCCAACTACATCCCTCAAAATATGAATGTATGGCTACAATCGGAAAATGGCCTGTTGGGTATTGGCGAGTTTCCGACTGAAGAAACGCTAGATGCCGATTTAATTAATGCTGGAAAACAGACAGTCACAGCACGCTCTGGTGCTTCTTTCTTTTCCAGCTCAGAATCTTTTGCAATGATTCGTGGTGGTCATGTCAATATTGCAATTTTAGGGGCAATGGAAGTTTCTGAAAGCGGTGATTTAGCTAACTGGATGATTCCCGGCAAGAAAGTTAAGGGCATGGGCGGCGCAATGGATCTGGTTGCCGGCGTGCAAAAAATTGTTGTCTTGATGGAACATACCGCAAAAGATGGCAGCCCTAAAATTTTAAAACACTGCTCTCTTCCGCTGACAGGCAAAGCGGTAGTCAATCGAATTATTTCAGATTTAGGTGTGCTGGATATTACAGCAGATGGAATTAAATTAATTGAGCTGGCAAAAGATGTTTCCCTGGAACAGATAAAGGCTGCGACCGGAGTGACACTCATTACAAGTCACCTGAGTGTGACTGGATAGCACACTAATTTTTCTCATCAAGCAGCTGCGATCGACTTATTATTTTCTGTTCACACAGGAGTTCATGAGCAATATGAAGCTCTGCCTTTTGCACATAAAGATAACCCGAATCGCGGATAAGAAATGGACTTGAAAAACAGAAGGACTAGAGCCATCAGTTGAGTTACCACACAAAACCCACAACTCTAGTCCCGATGTTCAATAGTACCGAATTATTCTGTGTAATTG
>NZ_SMTB01000111.1:0-6827 GCF_006864105.1 Acinetobacter sp. RF14B
CTTTCTGGCCTAACCAGCGCACCACGTTGCCGAGGGAAATGACATAGTTGCCATCATTATGCATGGTTTTTGGCACCATCCAGTGCGGAGCCTGTTTGGAGGTGGTTTCAGACAGCAGGAAGAACGTTTTGTCTTCAGTGACGGGCACATGAAGAGGCGCCCCCTGTTCTTTCCAGTCAGGGAAAAGTTCATTGATGGCACGAGGTTCGATAATTGCACCGGACAGGATGTGGGCACCGACTTCGGAGCCTTTCTCTACGACACAAACGGACAGATCGTTCAGGTTATTTTCAATTGCAAGTTGACGGATTTTAATTGCCGCAGAAAGACCCGCAGGGCCTGCACCTACGATGACTACGTCAAACTCCATCGATTCACGTTCGATGTGTTCCATGTAGGACTCCTCATATGTCTATTCGGTGGCAACCATAATCAGCTGATTGGGTGCTGCCATGAGTGTTCTGAATTCCTAGACACAAAAATGCTAGTGTCTTTCATAATCTGGGCTAGTATAGTTTTAAACCCAGTTTTAGCCAATTGGCTGAAACATATTATTTTTCCGTCATTAAGGTCTTCTTTTATGGATAAGCCAATGCCAAACACGAATCCGACGAAAAAATTAACTGATCGTGATGATAAAAACTTAATGGACATCGCACAATACTTAAAAGATGCACAGGGCAGTCACAAAAGGTCAATCCCCCCTCTGGAGCAGTGGCAGCCAAAGCATTGTGGCACAATGGATCTCAAGGTTTTGGCCAACGGCGAATGGTGGCACGAAGGTCAATTGATCAAGCGTCAGCCGATGATTGATCTGTTTGCAACGGTGCTCTGGAAAGAAAACGATAAATTCTATCTAAAAACGCCGGTGGAAATGATTGAAATTGCAGTAGAGGACGAGCCTTTATTTGTCAATCAGGTCGATCAGGTCGAGATTGAAGGCAAAACCTATCTGCAGTTGAGCACCACGACCCAGGACCTGATAATTGTAGATCAAGCGCATCCGGTATTCATGCGGGAATATCAGGGCAAACTGCGTCCTTATGTGCATGTCCGTTTTGGAATCAATGCCCTGATCCAGCGTGCTGCCTTTTTACATCTGGTGGAGATGGGAGAGCTCAGTGAAAATGCTGCCGGTGAAACCGTTTTAAGCTTAAAAAGTGGTGATTTAGACTTGCATTTGAGTACCTGAGGTTTAAGCTTTGCTTCAGGTATTTTGACACATCAATCCATTATCCCTTATGAGCGCCATTCAACCGATTTCTTCAGTTCTTCATCCCATGCCCGAAGCGAGTGCAGATGCACCGATTGGTATTTTTGATTCGGGTGTTGGCGGCTTGTCAGTCGCTGTAGAAATCGCCCGTTATCTACCGAATGAGCGTTTTATTTATTATGCCGATACTGCACATGTGCCTTATGGAGCACGAGATGATCAGGAAATTCGCAACCTGACTGCCAAGGCTGTGGACTGGCTGTATCGTCAGGGCTGTAAAGTTGTAGTGGTGGCCTGTAATACGGCATCTGCTTTCAGTCTGGATTATTTACGTGATTACTATGGAGAAAACTTTCCGATAATCGGTTTAGTGCCTGCTTTGAAACCTGCTGTGCTCAATACCCGCTCCAAAACAGTTGCAGTTCTGGCCACGCCTGCCACATTTCGCGGTCAACTGATTAAAGAAGTTATGACCCGGTTTGCCGAGCCTGCGCAGGTTCGCGTCCTGCCAGTAACCAGTCTGAAGCTGGTTCCTTTTGTAGAAGCCGGAGAGCAGCGTAGTGCGGCCTGTCTGGAAACTTTAAAACAGATTTTACAGCCTGTTGTCGATCAAGGCGCCGATTATTTAGTCTTAGGATGTACACATTACCCCTTCCTAAAACCCTCAATTCAGTATATTTTTGGTCATAAGCTGACACTAATTGACTCAGGATTGGCAGTAGCGAGACAAACCGCCCGTATTTTGATTAAAAATGGGTTACTATTTGAGCATGGTGATCAGCAAAACTTGAAAATTAGACTGGTTGTGAGTGGGCAGAATGCTGACCAGCTCCAACCTGTTTTACAGCGCCTGATTCCAGCTGACCTCAGCTGGCAACTTAGCAATATGGATACTTGATTCCAACCGGCGCAGTAAAAATTATTTCTATAAATTTGGAAAAGTATTTTTTAATACTGGGGGAGTCATAGGCTGCAAATGCGAAAGCTTTTTTGTGCCTATGCGGTAGAAGAGGATAACCCATGCTCGATAAACGCTATCAGGTATTCATTTCCACTTCTGGGGCAGACATGCAGCCAGAGCGGATTATTTTGTCTCAAACACTGGTGGGTATGGGGTTCTTTTCCTGGGGACTGGAACAGCGTACTCCGCTCAATACGGCATTTGCACGCCGCCAGATTGATGACTGTGATTATGTCGTGATCCTGCTGGGCAGCCAATATGGGGAGCAATCGGTTTCCGGTGTGGGCTATATGCACTTGGAATATATTTATGCGGTCGCGAAACAGAAGCCTATAATTGTCTTTATGCATGAGGACCCGGACTCACGCGATCCTGATCTGCATGATAGCAAGTCGGAATTAAAAGAAAAATTTAAGGAATTTCGTCAGTTACTCCAAAATGAAGCGGATCAGGTGTTTAGGTATCGCAGCCTGCGTGATCTGGAAATGGCGGTACGTCTGAACATGTCACAAATTCTGGAACATTATCCGGTAGCGGGCTGGGTGCGTCCACAAAATACCCAAGCCTTGCATGATGAAATTGACCAGTTGAAGACCAGGCTGGCGCAACTGGAGCAGGAAATGGGAACACGCGAAATTGATCCATTTCTGAGCCTGCCCAAAGTCTCCATGCATGAGCTACTTTCTTTTGAATATCGTATGCATGCCTATCAGGACGGTAACTTTAAAGAATTGAAAGTCCAGAAAAAATTGACCTGGGCACAATTACTGCAGATCTTGGGCTCGACTTTTATCAATCCAACGCCGGAAGAATTTTTTTCCAAACGGATGAATGAATATTTAAATGAAACCGGTCTGGAAGATGCCCACGCAGAAATGCCACGTGCACATGCAGTGGCTCGCGCCCAAATTAATATCCGTGCGCTGCATAGCATAAAAATGCAAATGCGCCAGAATGACTGGATTATTCCTTCGGGGCGTGATGATCGCCAGCGTCTGCTTTGGCAGGTGACCCCAAAAGCACGTAAACTTCTAGACAGTCAGTTATTGGGTAAAGATCGTACTTTTCAATATAAGTCAGCCTACTAATCTATATAGAGAATAAGGCAAAAGCTGTTAAAGTAAGCGGGTTGATACCATGACGGATGCACTGAATGTTTTCTACAGCCAAACCTAAAGTCTCAATTATATTGGCAAATTTAGGCACGCCAGATGAACCGACTGTGCCAGCGGTACGCCGTTTCCTGAAACAGTTTTTGTCTGATCAGCGCGTGATTGAAATTCCCAAACCAATTTGGCAAATCATTTTGCGTTTATTCATTCTGCCTTTTCGTCCCAAGCGCGTTTCTCATGCTTATGCGCAGGTCTGGCAGCAGGATTCTCCCATGCGTGAGATTCTGTTGCAGCAGGTCGAGGCTGTAAAAGCCCAGCTGGTCGCGCGTTATCCACAGTTTGAGCTGAATGTGGTGCCAGCCATGACTTATGGCAATCCAAATATTCAAGATGTGCTCCATCAATTATCGGCCCAGCCCCAAGACCATATTATTCTGTTTCCCTTATTTCCCCAGTATTCGGCGACATCGACTGCGCCGCTATATGATGCGATAGCGAACTGGATTCCCAAACAGCGTAATCTGCCAGGTATCTCGATGATTCGGGACTATTATCAACACCCACTTTTTATTCGCTCTTTAGCGCAAAGTGTGCGGGATTATCAGGCAGTACATGGACAAGCAGAAAAGTTATTGATGTCTTTTCATGGTATTCCGCAGCCTTATGCAGATAAAGGCGATCCCTATGCCGATCGTTGCCGGATTACCGGTCATCTGGTTGCGCAGGAACTGGGCTTGACTGAAGATCAATATGCAATCAGCTTTCAGTCGCGTTTTGGCAAGCAGGAATGGGTCAAGCCCTATACCGATGTACTGATTGAAGAGTGGGCCAGACAAGGGGTGAAATCCGTGCAGGTGATGAGTCCGGCTTTTTCAGCAGATTGTCTGGAAACCCTGGAAGAACTGGCCATCCAGAACGCCGAGCTGTTTAGCTCGCTAGGTGGTGGGCAGTATAGCTATATTCCGGCGCTGAATAATCGTGAAGATCATTTGCAATTGCTCAATACGCTGTTAGAAGCTAATCTTGAGGCGTTGACTCAAACTCTTGCCCATTAAAATATCTCGAGGTATTTCGTTCTATGCTACAAGTCAAAATTGTTCCTGTAACGGCCTTTCAGCAAAACTGTTCAATACTTTGGGATACGGACACTCAAGAAGCCATTTTGATCGATGCAGGAGGGGAGCCGGAAAAGCTGATAGCTGAGGTGGAAGCACTGGGTGTAACGGTCAAAGCCCTGTGGCTCACACATGGTCATCTGGATCATGCCGGTGCAGTAGGTGCCCTACAAAAAAAATGGAATATTCCGGTTATTGGCCCGCATCGTGAAGACGCATTCTGGCTTGACATGATTCAGGAAGTTTCTGCACGTTATGGCTTTCCGATTCCTGAAAAAGTCGAGGTGACCCAATGGCTGGAAGGTGGGGAAGTCTTGCAATTGGGTAATGAGGAATTTGAAGTACGCTTTGCACCAGGTCATACCCCGGGCCATGTCATGTTCTATAACCAGAATCATGGCTTGTTATGGACCGGTGATGTGCTCTTTAAGGGTTCAATCGGTCGCACGGACTTTCCACGAGGCGATCATCAGCAATTACTGGACTCGATTCAACGAGAATGTTTTAGCTTACCTGATGACACTCGCTTTATTTCGGGGCATGGGCCAATAAGTAGCATTGGTTTTGAAAAACAGCATAACCCTTTTGTGGCGGGAAAGGCGGGTTAAAATAGCAAGTTAATTGTTAAAAAGACCAGCATTCGCTGGTTTTTTATCTGGAAAAAGGATTGTTAGGAAGCTGACGGCTTGCATAGGCAATAACCCGCTTAGAAAGGCAAATAAAAAGCCTACCACAATAAACAGAACAGTTTGCTGAAAAATTCCAATACTCAGGCAAAGAAGGGCCAAGAAACACATCCCCATAAAAACAGCTTTTAAGAGGATATAGCCCATATGAATGCTCTAAAAATAATGTAATGGTTAAGTTCAGAGTAGGAATGTGATTAGGCGATCAATATGGTTAACTTGCGTTTAATTTTCGCTTAACTTGATCTGGTTTATATGAGTATGCCAGCTATTTTTCTATCTAGGGATAAGGAAAAAAAAGCAGACTTTCTCCGGTTTTAGTCTTCTGGAGCATGGGCTTGAGGCGCATCTTGGGTGGGCAGTTTATAGTCTTCATTGGCCCATGCCCCCAGATCAATCATTTTGCAGCGCTCTGAACAAAAGGGACGGAATTCATTATTTTCCCAAGTGGTGAGTTTGCCACAACGTGGACATTTTAAACTGGTAGACATGGTTAAACTCCCGATAAATATGCAGCTTCGATTAGGCAAATATAGCCGCAGTTGGTAGACTGATGCGGTTTTTATTAGTTTGATCTGATTATGCCGATTCGTCAATTTCAAGCACAGCGTATGCATGCGCCTCGTGATTTTCAAAGTATCAGTCCTGAGCCGATTTGTCTTGAAATCGGAGCGGGCAAGGGAAAACATGCTTTACTCTTTAGCCGGACACATCCGCAGAGTCAATTGATTGCCATTGAACGAACCCGGGAAAAATTTCTGGCCATGCAAAAACAGCACGCGCTTGAAGGTCAGGCCAATCTGCAACCGGTTCATGCCGATGCGCTACCGTGGATTGTACATGCCCTTTATCCACAGCAAGTGGAACAGTGTTTTATTTTATATCCCAATCCGGAGCCGCATAATCCGGCACAGCGCTGGTTAAATATGCCATTTTTTGAATTCTTGTTATCCCGTTTAAAAAGCGGCGGTATGATCACTTTGGCCAGTAATATTCCGGAATATATTGCGGAAGCAGAACAACAGTTAGTGCAAGTCTGGCACTTGCCATTTAAAAAAGAAGTGATTGCTCAGGATTCGGCGCGTACACATTTTGAAATTAAATATTTGGAGCGGGGGGAGCTGTGTCAGCAGTTAATCATTCGTAAACCAGAAGGTTATATCACCCGCTTTGACAAGTTTCAGCCTCTGCAAGGCCAGAACGCTCAAGTGATGGAATAATTTGCATGAGCCAGCGTATTGCAATTGTCGGTGCAGGTCCGGCTGGATTGATGGCGGCTGAAGTATTAAGCCAGTGGCATTATGAGGTGCATGTATATGAGCAAAAACCTTCGGCAGCGCGCAAGTTTTTAATGGCAGGAAAAACGGGGCTGAATATTTCCCATGCTGAACCTATTGAGCAGTTTATTCTGCGTTATGATCAGGCCGACTGGCTGGCGCCGTGGCTAAGACAATGGGATGCTGCGTGGATTCAGAACTGGATGAAAAATTTGGGGATTGAACCTTATATTGGCTCCTCAGGCCGGGTCTTTCCCACCGAAATGAAGGCTGCACCGCTACTGCGTGCCTGGTTACAGCGCCTGACCGAGCAAGGTATTCAGTTTCATTATCGGCATCAGGTGGAACAGGTACAGCAGCAATACCTGCAACTTCAGGATATGAAGACTAAGCAAAGCCGGACCGAAGCGTTCGATGCGATTATTCTGGCCTGCGGGGCAGTCTCGTGGTCGCAGCTGGGCAG
>NZ_SMTB01000112.1:0-6462 GCF_006864105.1 Acinetobacter sp. RF14B
ACTTTTTGATATTTGGCCGCCTGGGGTACTGCCAATGTTTAAAAAACGGGCACCTGCCAGTAGTCTGACCTGGAATGTTACTTATGTGCATCCGTTGCAGCACCAGTTAAAGGATTGGTTTAAATATAAAGTATTTACAGACCATGCAGCAGACGGTTATGCAACTGAATATGCCTATCTCTGGGATAGTGAAAATCGTCTGATTGCGATCGCCAGGCAGACGGTGACCGTGTTTGCCTAGTGACACTGCACGCCAATTCGTATAAAGTGAGGCCTATCAATGATGGATCAAACCTCAGAAAAAGTGTGCATTTTCATCGTACATGAGGGGAACAATTGGCGGTGTCTATGACTACAGGTCGTATCCTGAATATTCCTAATATCTTGACCTTGGCGCGTATTGTCCTTATTCCGGTATTTTTATTGGTGGCCTATTGGCCCCCTGCAGTGGGGATTTATGGGGCTGAGCCGAATGTCACGCGACATCTGATTCTTACTGCGATTTTTGTTATTGCGGCAGTAACAGACTGGTTTGATGGCTATCTTGCCAGGACCTTGAACCAGACCTCTGCATTTGGGCGTTTTCTGGACCCGGTGGCTGATAAGCTGATGGTAGCGGCTGCCTTAATTGTACTGGTCCAGTGGCAACCGACCATCTCTATGGCATTTGCAGCCATCGTGATCATTTCCCGTGAAATTACTGTCTCGGCATTGCGTGAATGGATGGCGGAACTGGGTGCGCGAACCAGTGTGGCGGTCTCCACAGTCGGAAAATATAAGACCGCTTTTCAGATGATTGCGATCAGTGTGTTCCTGCTCAACTGGCCGCCTCTGGAAATGCTGGCCTATGCACTGCTGTATACGGCAGTAATTCTGACTTTATGGTCGATGTTTATTTATCTCAAAGCGGCTTGGCCGTATTTAAAACAGCCTTAAAAGACATAAATAAGAAAGCTCCATTGATGGGGCTTTTTTTATGGTTAATTAAGAAAGGTTTTGTAAAAATAACAGGCAAAAAAATACCCAGCCTTTGGGGGAAGAACTGGGATGAAATCGGGGTATTTCTCAGTTATTATTATAGTTATTCAAAGATATCTCATCTTCTTGTTAGCCATTATGACAGGAGTTTTCATAAAAACATGGGGTTTCTTGTTGCTGAATGTTGTGTTTTGTAGAGGCTCTGTATTGGGGTTTTACAATCCATTATTTTGATACAAACTTGATGGTTTTTTAAAAGGGAAGGGGCTGCTTAAAGTCAGAAAATACGCTAGTAAAAAAGTTGCCTTGAGCTGCTTGCGAGATATTTTTCAAGCTACGCTGCTGGCTCGAAATAGCTTAGAAAAACGATATGACGAATTTTGCGTTTTAGAAATGAAAATAATTTTTCAGCACGACTTTAGGACTCACTAGAGCAGGGCTTTAAGTCGTAAACACTCTTTTCTTAGAGGTGTTTAGGCCCACTCTTCTTGCTTGTCTTGCCTCATTTTCAGCCCTATAAAAAAAGAATCCCCAAAATATGGAGATTCTTTCAGGGTTTTAGTCTATGCAGACTCTGCCCTTGTGTTGCGGCTTAGTGGAGCAGTGCTCCACTAATCACGCCTCAGGCTTAAGACCTTCGGCTTTTTCTAAAGTTTCATCATTATTAAAGAACTTCTCACGTTGTTCTTCCAGAAACTTTTTTGCATCCGGTTCAAACACGCTTAAACGCTTTTCATTGATCAGCGTGGTCTGGTGCTTTAACCATTCCTGCCAAGCCTGTTTAGACACGGTATCAAACAGTTCCTGTCCCTTGGCACCCGGGAAGGGTGCAAAGTCTAGACCTTCCATCTCTTGTTGATACTTACGGCAAAATACTTGTCGAGACATACCAATACTCCAAATTAAAGCGAAAGCAGTTAAGCATAAAGTTTTTCTAGGCGGGCATGGGCACGTTCGATTGCAGCTTCAACCTGAGCCGGTGCCGTACCCCCAATGTGGTTACGTGCATTTACTGATGCTTCCAGAGTCAGTGCTTTTTCAAATACATCTGCCTGAATCAAATCCGAGAACTGTTGTAATTGTTCCAGGGTGAGCTCAGACAGGTCTTTGCCTTCCTGAACACCTAAGGCCACTGCTTTACCTACAATTTCATGCGCATCACGGAATGCTACGCCATTTTTCACTAGGTAGTCTGCCAGGTCAGTGGCAGTCGAGAAACCACGTAAGGCAGCTTCACGCATTTCCGGAAGATTTGGAATTAGTGCCGGAATCATGTCAGCAAAGGCCATCAATGAACCCCGCACCGTGTCGATTGCATCAAACAGCGGTTCCTTGTCTTCCTGATTGTCCTTGTTATACGCCAAGGGTTGACCTTTCATCAGGGTTAACAGGCTCATCAGGTCACCATACACCCGGCCTGTTTTACCACGAACCAGTTCAGGTACATCTGGGTTTTTCTTCTGTGGCATGATCGATGAACCAGTACAGAAACGATCTGGAATGTTCACAAACTTGAACTGTGCCGAAGTCCACAGAATCAGCTCTTCAGACATACGTGACAGGTGCATCATGATGAGTGAGGCCGCAGCATTGAATTCAATCCCGAAGTCACGATCAGATACGGCATCCAGTGAGTTTTCAGCAATCGCTTCAAAGCCTAAAAGCTCGGCCGTATAGGCACGGTCAATTGGATAGGTTGTTCCCGCCAGCGCTGCAGAACCCAGTGGCATACGGTTGACACGCTTACGGCAGTCAATCAGACGCTCGGAGTCACGTACCAGCATTTCAAACCAGGCCATTAAATGATGGCCAAAAGTGACCGGCTGTGCAGTCTGTAAATGGGTAAAGCCCGGCATGATGGTATTGGTGTTCTTGGCAGCCAGCTCCAAAATACCTTTTTGTAATTTTTTCAATAATTCTAAAATGGCATCGATTTCATCACGCACATACAGACGGATATCCGTGGCCACTTGGTCATTACGGCTGCGGCCGGTATGCAGTTTTTTGCCGGTGATGCCAATACGCTGAGTCAGACGTGATTCGATGTTCATGTGCACATCTTCAAGGTCAATGCGCCATTCAAAATTGCCTGCTTCAATATCTGCCTGAATGGCAGTCAGACCTTCAATAATGTCATCGCGTTCCTGTTCAGTCAGTACCCCGACTTTGGCAAGCATGGTCGCATGAGCCACCGAGCCTGCAATATCCTGTTTATAAAAACGTTGGTCAAATTGAACAGATGCTGTAAATTCAGCAACAAAAGCATCAGTCGCTTCAGAGAAACGACCGCCCCACATACCCGAAGTTTGGGCGTGTGCTGGATGAGAGGAATTAGAAGATGTGGTCATGTCGGCTCAATCAGATTAAAAGCAGTAGAACGAAAAAGAGTATAACAAATTCAAAGCCTATTGCCGAAATTCTATCTGATCAATCTTGCCTGTCCCGAACAGGGCAGGGATTGGGTTCCTATTTTTTTAGCCAGATGGGACAGTGGCAATATTTGCTCGAGCTGTTTATCGGCGGTAATACCCTGGCTCTGGTTCTGGCGCTGGCAGAAGCCCAGTCCTGGCAGGCTTTGAGTGTGCTACAGCTCCTGCAATATATGCTGTATATCAGCTGGATACTGTTATGTTTTGCAGCGCTGCTGGAGTTTTTTCAGCAGCAGTTTCAGCGAATGGGGATTAAACTGGCTTTAATGTCCGGATTTTTACTGTTACAGGTCATTGTGCTGCTGACTACTATCAGCTTGAATATTTTGATATATATTGGAACAAATTTAAGTTTTCAGGGCTTGAACTGGACTATTATTCTGGATCAGCTCAGTCTACACTTAAGTTTAGGAATATTGCTTGGGATGTTTTGTTTTCGCTATCTGTATCTGCGCGAGCAATGGCAGCAGCAGCAGCATAGTGAGCTGAAGGCCCGTATTCAGGCCATGCAGGCACGGATTCACCCGCATTTTCTGTTTAATAGCCTGAATAGTGTCATCAGCCTGATCAGTATTGATCCTGACAAGGCGGAACAAATGCTGTTAAACCTGTCGCGTTTGTTCCGGGCTAGTTTTCAGGAGTTAAAGCTGGTCAGCGTGCAGGAAGAAATTGATCTGTGCCAGCGTTATTTGCAAATTGAACAGATTCGGCTGGGCGAACGCTTGCAAGTTGAATGGAAACTGGAAAACAAGGAGCTATATTCTCAAGTCCAGATTCCCTTACTGACTTTACAACCCTTATTAGAAAATAGTATTTTTCATGGAGTTGAAAAAATCTTAACAAAGAGTACGATAAGCGTATTAATTGAAATATTACAAAATCAAATTAATATCATCATAACAAACCCTTATATGCAGGAAAATAAAACTTTAAAAAAGGGGCACGGTATTGCAATAGAAAATGTCAGACAGCGACTGGAGGCTTATTATGGCTCTACAGTCAGCTTACAGACATTTGCTGGCGAAGGGATGTTCACGACAGTGTTACGATACCGATATAAATAAAAATAAATCAAAAAGATCCGGGTTAAACTATTCATGAATGTGATGCTATGAGCCGGATAAGGAGGAGAAATGGACGTCCTGATTTGTGATGATGAGCCTTTGGCTGTCGAACGCTTATCGCGTTTGGTCTCTCAGCTGGGCCATCAGGTGATTGCCACTGCTAGCCATGGCCGTCAAGCCATTGATCTGGCTCACCAGCACGAACCTGATGTCATCTTATTAGATATTCAAATGCCTGAAATGGATGGCCTGATCTGCGCGCAGCATTTACGCCAGCTTGATCCGATGCCCGCCATTGTATTCTGTACTGCCTATGATCAGCATGCACTGGATGCTTTTAAGTCCAATGCAGAAGGCTATTTGCTCAAACCCGTGATGCAACAGGAATTAGCACAGGTGTTGGAGCATTTAACTAAATTTACCCAAGCTCAGATGAGCCAACTAAAACAAAAAGAAAATATGGAAGATATCAATACAAGCCGCCAGCAGATTGCGGCAAAGACCTATCGTGGTGTGGAGTTGGTGCCAGTTGAAAATATCTATTACTTTCTGGCGGATCAGAAATATGTCACTGTACGGCACAAAAATGGCAGTGTCCTGATTGATGAAACCTTAAAGGAACTTGAGCAGGAATTTGGTGACCAGTTTATCCGGATTCATCGTAATGCGCTGGTGTCTGTGCACTATCTGGATGGGCTTGAGGTTGTGAGTTCTGGTCAGTATCAGGTGCGTTGTCGGGAACTGGAAGAGCGTCTGGCGGTGAGTCGACGCCATTTGCCGATTTTAAGGGATCGTATTCATAAGCTTTAACAGCTATATAGGCAATGTAATCTGAAGCTTGTGTAAATTCACTTGCATTTTCAAGTGAGCAGGTTAAGTTTAGACTATTGTTCTCATTGGCTGTTATTTAAATTTATGAAGACCCTAAAAATTGCAACTCGACAAAGTCCACTTGCACTTTGGCAAGCGGAACATATTCGTGCGCGTTTACAGGACCTGCATACTGGTTTACAGGTCGAGTTAGTCACTTTTGTTACACAGGGCGATAAAATCCTGGATACGCCATTGGCTAAAATTGGTGGAAAGGGATTATTTGTAAAAGAACTGGAAGCAGCTTTATTGGATGAACGTGCAGATCTGGCGGTTCACTCTATGAAAGATGTCCCGATGGCGTTACCTGAAGGTCTGGCCTTAGCAGTGATCTGTGAGCGTGAAGATCCGCTGGATGCTTTTGTTTCTAATCATTATGCCAGCTTTGATGACTTGCCACACGGTGCCAAGGTAGGAACTTCGAGTCTGCGCCGTAAGACTCAGATTTTAAAGCAGCGTCCGGATCTGGAGATTATTGACCTGCGCGGTAATGTGGGTACCCGTTTATCTAAACTGGATGCAGGACAGTATGATGCTATCATTTTAGCCAGTGCCGGTTTGAAACGCCTTGGTTTGGCAGAGCGTATCCGTCATACACTTGCAGCTGAAGTCAGTCTGCCTGCGGTAGGACAGGGGGCTTTGGGACTAGAATGCCGTGAGGGCGATCAGGCGGTGCTGGATCTTATTCTGCCACTTTTACATGCGGAAACGGATGCTTGCGTCCGTGCGGAGCGTGCTTTTAATGCCTATCTTGAGGGTGGCTGTCAGGTGCCAATTGCAGGTTATGCGACTTTAAATCAGGATCATATTTCGATTGAAGGTCGGGTGGGCAGTGTAGATGGGGCCGTGCTGTTACGTGCCCAGCATACCGGACATATCACAGAGGCTGAGCAACTCGGCGTGCAGTTGGCGAAAGACCTGTTGGATCAGGGAGCGGGCGATCTACTGAAGGCGCTTTATTCAAACTGATGTTGTTTATCAATACCCGCCCCAGAGATCGTGCTGCAAAGTTGACTGAGCAGTTACAAAACGCACAGATTCCTGTTGTAGAATTGCCTTTACTGGAGCTGATCGCACAGCCTCTTTCAGAGGGTTTACTGGCTTTATATCGCCGGCTGGAT
>NZ_SMTB01000113.1:0-6585 GCF_006864105.1 Acinetobacter sp. RF14B
ACAGGCCTGTGGTGATGTCGGCCTTGGCCGTATGCCGGAACCGGAAGAGCTGGCTCAACAGGTCACCGAATATTTTCACAAGGCCCAGCGTACAATTGCAGAAAAATTTGGCATGCTGGCCGGTAAACAGGTCACCATTACTGCTGGCCCGACGCGTGAAGCGATTGATCCGGTACGTTATATTTCTAACCACAGTACCGGGAAAATGGGCTTTGCACTGGCTGCAGCCTGTTATGCAGCAGGAGCAAACGTGACCTTGATCGCAGGCCCTGTCAGTCTGGATACGCCGAATGGGGTCAAACGTAAAAATGTTTCCTCTGCGGTGCAAATGCTGAATGAGAGTATGCAGATGCTAGAGCAGGGCTGTGATATTTTTATTGCGACTGCAGCAGTGGCTGATTATCGTGTTGCGCAGGTGGCCGAGCATAAAATTAAAAAAGCCGGTGATGAGCTGAATGTCGCACTGGTGAAAAACCCGGATATTGTGGCTACGATTGCCCAGCAGGAAAAGCGCCCATTTATGGTCGGCTTTGCCGCAGAAACCCGTAATATTGAAGAATATGCCGCGGGGAAACTGGTTGCGAAAAAGCTGGATATGATTGCCTGTAATGATGTTTCACGCGCAGATATCGGTTTTGCTTCAGATGAAAATGCCATGACCGTGTTTTTTGCCGAGCACTATCATCTGGACAAGCGTGATCTGGACAAAGCTTCCAAACAGGAAATCGCACAACAGCTGGTAGAGGCGATTCATACTG
Source organism: Acinetobacter sp. RF14B (assembly GCF_006864105.1). Classification (NCBI taxonomy): domain Bacteria; kingdom Pseudomonadati; phylum Pseudomonadota; class Gammaproteobacteria; order Moraxellales; family Moraxellaceae; genus Acinetobacter; species Acinetobacter sp. RF14B. The sequence goes on from NZ_SMTB01000113.1 coordinate 759, forward strand.
CCTTACATCATAATCCTGCTGTAGAAGAAGATTTTTAATAGCATATTCATAGGATCGATTAACACTTCGTCTGCTAAACATCCCTGAGTTGATCAGGGATTTTTTATGTAAATTTTTAGCATAGGTTTAACTTTAAAAATGGCGTAATTTAAGTTAAATAGATTAACTATAACTTAAGGTTATAGACCAAGGATGGATATATCCGTGGCGCAGCAAAAGTATAGAATAGATCACAGAATAATCTGAAGATAAAAAGTGTGACACAGATAAAATGCAGTTGGAAGGAATCACAAAGAGGGCGATATGAAAAAAATCATGATGGGATTTATGATCGCCTGTCTGGCAGGATGCAGCTATTTTATATCGACTGAGGAACTGGCCCGCAATATTCAGGGACAAATGCAGCGTGAATTTAATGCCAATCCCGATTATCAGGATTATCATTTAAAAGTGCTGCAGGTAAAAATTGTCCAGCGTACCGGCAATGGCTTTCAGGCCATTTCACAGTTGAGCTATCAGGGGCATGAGTATCCGATCGAGGTGCAGATTGCCAAGGCTGGTGGAGGCTACAACTGGTCCATTGAAAAAGATGCTTTTACTTTTATTGATGAGATTGAGATTGAAAAATATCGTCAGCAACTGGATCGGGAGCTGGCACAGCTGGCGGCGTCCCTAGAGCCTGTTAATGAAGCGACTACTCTTGAATCGGGGACGAACTCTTATCCGGCGGTAGAAGCGGTATTACATTCAGCCTCTGATAATGTAGAGCCGATTCCGGTAGGCAATATCACCGCTTATAGCCAATAGTTGGCTGGATGCTAAAAAAGCACCGGGGGCGGTGCTTTGTATTTTTAGGCTTCGACCTGATGCGCTTGTACATAGTCTTCAGTACGCTGCATCGCTTCCTGAATATTGACCAGCGCCGTTTCTACATCTTTCAGGGTTTTGGCATTGCCGCCGCTTAACGCCTGACGCCATTTACGTGCACCTGGCAGATTTTGGAACAGGCCTAGAATATGACGGCTAATAATCGATAAAGGTGCGCCTTCAGCCATACGCCGGGCAATATAAGGCAACATCTCTTGCATGATGTCAAAACGATCTGGCGCTTCCAGATTCCACAATTGGCCAAGTTCAGCCAGCAGATAAGGATTATGGTAGGCTTCGCGGCCAATCATGACCCCATCCACATGCTTGAGGTGTTCAAGTGTTTCGGCGTAGGTTTTAATCCCGCCATTAATTTCGATGGTGAGGTCTGGACGGTCCTGCTTCAGACGGTAGACATCTTCATAACGCAGCGGAGGCACTTCGCGGTTTTCTTTGGGAGAAAGTCCTTGTAACAAAGCAATCCGTGCATGCACAATAAAGTTGTTACAACCAGTTTTCGCCACGGTATCAACAAAATGCAGCATTTCTTCATAAGACTGCATATGATCAATACCAATGCGGTGTTTGACACTCACAGGGATCTCAACAGCATTACGCATTGCATCAATACATTCAGCCACCAGATCAGACTCTGCCATTAAACAAGCACCAATTTTATTATTCTGTACCCGGTCACTTGGGCAGCCGACATTCAGGTTGACTTCGTTATAGCCCCAATCCTGTGCCATTTTGGTACAGGTGGCCAAATCTTTAGGGTTAGAGCCACCCAGTTGTAATATGATCGGATGTTCTTCCTGATTAAAATCCAGATGGCGTTTGCTATCTCCATGAATGATGGCACCTGTAGTGACCATTTCTGTGTATAGAATGACATTTGGATTAAACAGACGCGCAAAGAAACGGTAATCTTTGGTGGTCCAATCCATCATCGGGGCAACGCTGATTCGCGGAGATTGAGTGTTTTCAATGTTTTTGTTAATAGTCATTAAAAATCATACCTTTAATCTATGTTTCTCAACCTGCGAGAATCTGTTTCAACCTATGTTTAGGTGGGCTAATCGGTTTGCATTTACACCAAATTTTACACCATAATCAAAAAAACAGGTCATGGTGTAAATTATGGGGTCAATTACAGCAAGGAAAGGTGCAGATGGTAAAGTTAACTATCGTGCTGCGATTCGAATCAATCGAAAGGGCTTTCCTACTTTCTCTGAAAGTAAAACATTTCATTCAAAGAAGTTAGCTGAAAACTGGGTTAAGAAACGAGAAGTCGAAATTCAAGAAAATCCTGATATTTTGCTTGGCAAAGAAAAACTCATTGATCTGACCTTAGCAGATGCCATAGATAAATATTTGGATGAAGTCGGGAGCGAGTACGGAAGGACGAAACGCTATTCTCTGCTCTTAATTAAGAAGCTACCAATTGCGCGCAATATTATCACAAAAATAAAATCAGTACATTTGGCCGAGCATGTTGTTTTAAGGAAAGGAGGAGTCCCTCATCTCGAACTTGAGCCTATAGCGACTAGTACGCAGCAACATGAGCTTTTACATATCCGTGGTGTGCTTTCTCATGCTGCTGTTATGTGGGAAATGGATATTGATTTAAATGGCTTTGATAAGGCTACCGCTCAGTTAAGAAAAACACGTCAAATTTCCTCAAGTCAAAAAAGAGATCGACTCCCTTCAACGGATGAATTGATTGCATTAACGAAATATTTTACAGAACGATGGAAGCTAAACCGTTACGGTTCTAAGTATCCAATGCATTTGATTATGTGGTTTGCTATTTTCTCTTGCAGACGTGAAGCTGAATTAACACGATTATTTCTTCGAGATTATGATTCACATCATTCTACATGGAAAGTGCATGATCTAAAAAATCCAAATGGCTCCAAAGGTAATCATAAATCATTTGATGTCCTTGATCCTTGTAAGGAAATGATTAAAAGATTAAAGCAGTCAGAAGTTCGTGAACGGATGTTGAAGCTTGGGCATGATGAAAACTTACTATTACCATTGAATCCTAAAAGCTTGGGTAAAGAGTTCAGAGAAGCATGTCGAATGTTGTGTATTGATGATTTACGCTTTCATGATTTGAGACATGAAGGCTGTACACGCTTAGCAGAACAGAGTTTTACTATTCCTGAGATTCAGAAGGTGAGTCTGCATGACTCTTGGAGCAGTTTACAGCGTTATGTGTCAGTGAAGGCGAGAAGGGATGTTATGCAGTTAGAAGAGGTACTACGCCTCATCGATGAAACGTAGCATAATCTTTAGAAGCTTCTGAATACTTACTGTCTAAAATATCTGCCAGATCTTTAATGTGCACCAAAAAAGGTGCACGTTTACTTTGATCTATTTTAAACACTGAGAAAGGGAATTCTTGATTATTCGCCTTTCTCAGTGCTTCAGCTTTACTAAGATGGGGGTAATAGTCGGAAACTATTGTCATCAGTTCAACGGTCATAGAGCGATATTTCATAAAGAGGTAGTCAGCAGTGGTAAGCTGAAATATTCCCATTATTAAATTTTCAACCCTATTTGACAAATTTTGAGTACAAAATCTCAAGAGAAGTCTGTAATCCATCTACTCTATATAATGCATCTGTACCTATAAGATAGCTTTTTAGACATCTGATCCGTTCTCTGTAATTTGGATTTTTCTTACTAAAACGGTTGTTAGCAAGAAACCCATTTAAGCATCCAGAATCATAGTTAAAGTAATAGCAGCTATTTGATTCAACAGTATTTTTTATACATTGAAAGAAGCTTAAGTCTGTAAACCCTGATGGTTCATCAATGTAATCTTTCTGCAAGATCACGATATAGCGCAGGTTCATTCGCTTGTTTAAACAAGGTTCTTTCTTTAACAAAATGGCTAAACATTTATCAGGCTCGATCTGACTCAGCTGAGTTTTTAGTTCATTACTGATAAATTTTTCTAACTCATTAAGATATATAGTATTATTTTGATCCGTATCATAATTAAGGCAGAACTCATGGAGCTCAGAACCAGAAGAGCTTCTTTCAATATTTCGAAATATTGTATCCAATTCTTGCTTTGAGTCTTCAAAAGGCTTAGACCATTCGATAAGGCTCTTAGTAAATTCAATAGTTTGTATGCGATATTGGAAATGCTCAGATAAATAAGATACAGCAAGTGGATTTATGGTAGCAGTTTGATTTTGCTGAATTAAGCCATGTTCATAAGCTAGATTACCTAAGTTTGCATTATATGGATTCAGGCTAATATTTGACATATTGCCATTAAACCATGGTGCATTATTCAGCCAAGGAATTGTCTGTATTGCTTGCATAATAGCGACATTGGAGCCTTTAAGGGCTTTTTCAATGCTTTTAGTAGATGCTTTTCCAATAAGTGATGCTGCTTGATAAAAATCAGATGGACTTGGATGTGGTAGAGCTAATCGCGCACCAGTGCTACAAAAATATGCAGTATGAGCTACTGAAAGATCTTTCTTAGTCAACATTAGAAATCCCCCTTATCTTTGCTATTCAACAAAGTTGTGTTACCAGCTTTTCTTGGACGACCAGCATTAGAGCGTCGTTGAGGTGGTTGACTAATTTGAATTGTTCTAACGCTATTTAGTTTGTTAAACATGAAGTACTGTTCCTTTTTACAGAAATATTGAACACAATCATCTAACGCTTTTTGCTTTGCGGTATCTGTGTGGTCAATCATTCCTATACATAGAGTTTTGTATTTGTCTTTTGCCATGTGGCAGTTATAGGTGCAGCCCTGATCGTTCGTAAGCTTTTTCCAGTACTTGGTAATTTCATGTGCAAAATACCCATCACTTTGATGTAAATTGCCATCCATAAAAAACAGAGCATGGACGTGAAAACCTTTTTTCAACCCATGTTCAAACTTCAAAATATAACCCTTGATTTGGTTCAATATTTTGTTGTGCCTTCTATTCCTTAGTAACTGTGCAATCAATTCTTTTAAAGATTGCAAGGCATCTTCAGAATGAAAAGGGTGTTGTAGTTCATTTGGGCAATAAGGGGTTAAGTTCTCTAAAGGTGGCTTAAAGGCAAAATCAACACGTATAACCAAAAGTTTACTGAATTTGGCAAAGCATTGGTTTATCGCTTTACGACAAGACTTTAAGTTTTGTTTAGCCTTTTCCTCACGTTTTCGGATAACATTTTTTACTATAGTGTTACCCATTTGCTCACGAATCAGTTGAACGAATTGATTTAATAAATCTGCTCTTGGTTGTATATGTACAAGAGGTTGGGAATTTGGTTGTTCAAATAACCCAATCAGATCTAATTCGGTATTTAAAAGTTCTTTTGCTTTGAAGAAACATAATATTTCTTCACAGACTATAAAGTCTTTCAGGTAACTAAGATCAATGCCTGTAATATCATCAAAGACAGGCACAAATGGTCTTATCCACTGAGCGTAGTAAAAGAAGCCCTTAAATACGTTGAAATCATCGGGTTCAACTTTGGCTGCAAATTCGCTTTGCGTTTAAACATTCCCTGACGAATGACACTATATTGAGCATACATTTCAATCGGTGGTCACGATATAAAATGGTCTGTTCAATCTCTGATGATGGCAGAAGTTCAAATGCACCATCGCTAATGAGAGGATAAACAATCACAGGTGTCTGAGGTTTGTAAGATTTAAGAGGCATGAGTGTACCCCTTAGCTTTATAGCAGTTAAATCTATACTGATTAATAATCAGTAGTGTTTTGTATAACACTACTGGAATTGGTATATACAAACTACCCAGATGATAATTAGTATGCTTATTGGGATAATATATACTTAATAGTAACCCGAATCCTGTTTAAGCCAACCATTCGATTACTCGAATGGTTGGCTTATTTCGGTGGCTCAATTGATATGCGCACAATGAAGCATAAATCCCTCCTAGAAATCCACAAACACTACGTGCTCTA